>CAMPJM010000274.1 GCA_946886805.1 uncultured Flammeovirgaceae bacterium
GAAATTTTTGTTTTCGTAATAGAAGATGGCAATTTAGTAGGAGAGGAATTTGAGCATACTGGCGGATTTAACGGATCAAGTGTTTGACACGGTCTATACATATTGAATTTGGAAAGTTGAAAGTTGAAAGTTGAAACCTAAAATTGGAAAAATAGGTTAATCCAATTTTTAAATTTCAGGTTTTAAAGCGCCGACGACAGCACAACGGGTAATCTTTAATAGCGTTAGACCATTAAAGCCGATGAGATGGTAAAATCATGTCAAGCATAAATCAGGGAGATCGCTTTTAAAAGAATAAGCCTGAAAGGCTGACATTATTATAGCTATATTGCTTTTTTTACAACAATAACCCCGAAGGGGTGACATGCTGGCGGGTTTCAAATTATAACTCAAATATGTTAAAAGCGATTTCCATGAAGCATAAAAAGACATAACATTAGAGAACACAAATTTGACTAACTTGTAAAATGAGCATTAAAAAAAATTTTATAAAAAATCCTCGCAAAGCCGAAACCAGCACAATAAAAACCGCGATGCAGGAGCTTTTAAATACCTATAAAATTCAGGATAAATTTACCTCTACTCAAATTGTTTCATCATGGGGAAGAATAATGGGAGAACCCATTGCGAGAAGAACCGAGAAGGTTTATATCAAGGATAAAAAACTTTTTATCAAAATTACCTCAGCAGCACTTAAACAGGAATTGTCGCTTTCTAAAGACAAGGTAAAAGAACTTTTCGTGAGGGAATTTGGCGAGGATGCTTTAAAAGAAATAATATTTTTATAAACATATAATTGCTCTCTTATTTACAATTTTATTGACAGATGTCTCACCTATTCTATATATTACACGTGTTTTACCTACAAAAGCAACACGTACATGAACACTAAATTGACTTTAACACTCGAGAAGGAAATAATTGAGCAAGCTAAAAAATATGCTTCTGATAAAGGACGAAGCCTTTCTGACATTGTGGAAAATTATTTCAAATTATTAACACAAGATCAAGAGCATGATTCACCACCAAAGCTTTCTAACAGAATCGAAAAATTGAGAGGGGTGTTAAAAGTATAAGGAGACTTTGATTACAAGAAAGTGTTGGAGGAGGAATTGATCAAAAAATATCATGGATAGAATTTTTGTCGACTTTACAGCATGCACTATAAAAGCCATAGAGACAATACTCACCAGAAATCCCAAAGATTACAAAAACTCTAAATTATCAGTTTTCACCCCTACCATCTATTTAAAACAAAGAAAACGAGAATTTTAGATTTCAAAAAATAGGTTATAAATAGAGGTCTGTCTAATGACAAACCTCTATTCACAAAATCATTACTCCTTCAAAGTAACTGTTCTTTCTACGCTGTTGAATGGACCCTCTATCAGGTTTCCTTCTGCATCTAACAATTCCAATTTAATGGTGACTTCGCCCATTGGCAATCCTTGGATAGCGTATGGCTCCCAGCTTGTGATCATAAATTCTTCGCCATTGATGGTAGCTCTCACTTTATTCCCTGTTTCAGACAGCTCAGTATTTACCAGATAAAAATCAAGCAATAAATTTTCTGTATCTGTTCCGGAATATTCCCCTTTTGGTCTGCTGTAGAACATATGAGCTCCTGATAAATCTACTTCTTGTGCTTCGGCATCTCCTACGGTGAATTGTCTCAAAACATAAGCCTCAGGATTTTTAACACTCAGGTGATATGACCTGGACAAAAATGACAATGCTACATAATGCCCATCTTCTAACGCCATGTTAAAATCAGTACCATAATGGGCATGATAAGGCTCATTGTTAAAAATCAAATGAATATGTTGCCCTTTATCAGAGGTGGCCAGATTCATGTTATTATCTTCTGTCTGTGTCCCTAACTCAAAATTTTTAACATTATAAGAAAAGCTTACCGAATCTTCTGTAATTGTTGCATTCTCCAGAGGCTCGTTCATTTCCAGCATTGCATCAGTATACTCGGGAAAACCAGTAACTGGCGTAATAGTGATTTCCTGAGCTACGGTGTCTGTTTGAGTGGTGTCAGCTTCTGTTTGATTTTCCTGATTAGTCTTAGAAGAATCACACCCGTAAAAGGTAATACAAGTGAGAACTCCCAAACTTAAAAATAATCTTTTCATAGTTTTTAATGTTTTAATTGGACTGGTTTTAAAGTTATTTTAAATTTATGGTAATTATGTGTAAATATACAACTTGTTAACAAAGTTATGGAGAAAGTGTTATTGGAAGAGATTCCTTCCCTAGATCTTGCAGAATTTACCAGCAGAAGTAAAGCTACAAAATTAAAATTCGTAGACCAACTTGGTGCCGCCTTTAATAATATTGGGTTTGTAGCCATAAAAAATCATGGATTGACTCCTGAATTATCTCAAAACCTATATAAAGCAATTGAAAGGTTCTTCTCACTACCAGACGAGATAAAACAAAAATATGAGATAGCAGGATTGGCAGGTCAGCGTGGGTATATAGGCAAAGGGAAAGAGCATGCTAAAGGAAGAAAAACAGGGGACTTAAAAGAATTTTACCATATTGGTCAGGAAGTTAGCGATGACGATCCTATCAAAAAGTTATACCCCGACAATGTGTGGCCGGACGAGGTTCCCGAGCTTGAGCAATATGCCTTAAAGGTTTATAGGACCTTAGAAAACGCAGGCAAAGAAATACTAAGGGCAATTGCTTTATATTTAGATCTTGAGGAAGACTACTTTGATAATAAGGTAAGAAATGGCAATAGTATTCTGCGGCCAATCCACTATTTTCCCATAGAAAACCCCGAAGAAGTTCCTGCCGATGCGGTTCGAGCTGCAGAGCATGGTGATATTAATCTCATTACTTTACTGATGGGGGCTAGTGCGGATGGTCTGCAGGTGTTAAGAAGAGATGGCAAATGGATCCCTATAACGGCACTGCCTGAACAATTGGTGGTAAATGTGGGCGATATGCTGGATAGGCTGACCAACCATAAATTAAAATCAACTATTCATAGGGTGGTGAATCCGCCAAAAGAATTGATGAAGAACTCCCGATATTCTATTCCTTTTTTTATGCATCCTCGTTCGGAAATGAATTTAAGCTGTCTAGAAAATTGTGTATCTGCATCTAATCCCAAAAAATATTCCGATATTTCTGCCGGAGATTTTCTCAATGAGAGGTTAGCAGAAATTGGGCTCAAAAAGTAACAAAAAGAATTAGTGATTAGATTCTGTAGAAAATGCGAAGAATCAGGTATTATATATTTTTAAAAGATGTATTAATACTTGCTTTGACTACTTTTGGTGGACCTCAAGCCCACGTGGCTTTGCTATTAGACGTGATGGTAAAAAAACGGAGGTACATCACCGAAGAAGAATTGATTGAGCTTTATGCACTCTGCCAAATATTGCCAGGACCAACCTCCACACAAACTATCACCGCTATTGGCTACAAAGTAGGTAGAGCAAATCTTGCTTATATAACTTTATTGGTTTGGATGCTACCTGCGACGTCCATAATGACTGCAGCAGCAATAGTCATTTCAAATCTCCAGGAGCAAAGCCTTTCTATAGAATTTACGAAGTTTATTCAACCCATGGCCGTAGGGTTTGTAGCTTTTGCCGCTTTTAGAATTTCCGAAAAAGTTATTTACACTAAAAGTAGTTTTTTGCTGCTTATAATTTCCGCTGTTATCTCTTATTTCTACAACTCTCCCTATATCTTTCCGGTAATTTTGATATTCGGAGGGGCGGTAACGGCTATAAAATTTAAAACCCAACCCATAGAAAGTAAACAGAAACTCCATATTCAATGGGCCAACTTTATCCTTTGGGCGGTTGTTTTTATAGGTGCTGCTGTTTTAGGAGGTATAACAAGAGAGTTGCCCATCAGGCTATTTGAGAACTTTTATAGGAACGGAAGCCTTATTTTTGGCGGTGGCCAGGTATTGATACCACTTTTCTATACAGAATTTGTTGAATTTAAAGCTTTTCTTTCTAAAGAAGAGTTTCTTTCCGGTTATGCTATTTCACAAGCAATACCAGGCCCTACCTTTTCTTTTAGCGCTTATATAGGATCCCTTGCGATGAGAGAAGATGGTATTTGGGGAGAAATTCTCGGCGGGTTTATTGCGTCTGTAGGAATATTTTTACCCGGTACATTTTTAATATTTTTTATCATACGATTCTGGGAGACGCTTAAAAAATATCGAGTGGTGAAAGCTTCTCTGGAAGGAATAAATGCTGCAAGTGCTGGTATGGTGGTAGCAGCAGGATTAATTATGTTTAATCCGGTGGACACAAATGTTACGAACATAACAATAATTATAGCAACCTTTTGTCTGCTGGCCTTTACTAAAACACCCGCACCCTTCATTATCTTATCGGGACTTATAGCTGGGTTTATTATTTAAACGTGAGGGTAGATTCCTTTCCATTAACAGTTAAGAGAACCTCTCTGCCACATGGTATTGCCAAGTTATTTGCTTCATGTCCTACCGGGAAACCAAAACAAACAGGAAAGTCATAGTTCTTTATATGGGATTTTATAATTTCATAGGCGTTTTGGCCAAATGGAATAGGATTATCATTCATATCAGACATATCCCCAACAATTAATCCTTTGATGCTTTGAAGCCTTCCTGCACGCTTCAGTTGCACCATCATACGATCTATATGATATAAATATTCATCTAAGTCTTCTATAAAAAGAATTATGTCGCTATAGGCTATGTCAGATGAGGTGCCAATTAAATTGCAAATAATCGACAGATTACCGCCAATTATCCTTCCCTTTGCTTCACCTATTCTATTAAAAGCATGAAAGTCAGCTTTGATATCGGTTAATTCCCCATAAAGAACTTTCCTAAGGCTTTCAATAGAATCGTCTCTATTTTCCTTATGAAATAAACCTGCCATGATCCCATGCACAGATTCTATTTTTTGATTGAATAACTGAAATAGTAATGCCGTAAGATCACTAAAGCCGATAATCCATTTAGGATTGTTTTGCAGAGGGGATAAATCAATATCGTCAATTATCCTGGTGGTGCCATACCCTCCCCTGGCACAAATTATCGCTTTTACCGACGGATCGCTTATCATGGACTGGATATCCGCCAATCTTTCGCTATCCGTTCCCGAAAACTGATGGCAACTATGGAAAAGATGCTTTCCGAAAGCTACTTTTAAATTCCACGACTCAAAAACAGCTACAGCGGCGGCTATTTCCTCTTTAGAAACTTTTTTTGCTGTCGCAACTATTCCTATTACATCACCATTTTTGAGGGCTGCAGGTCTTTTCATAAATAGCAAAGCCACCCTACTGTATAAATAAGGTGGCTTTTATTTTGATGTTTGAAATTATTCTTTTGCTGGTGGTGTAACACCAAGACTTGTCAATACCTTGTCAGAAATATTATGATCTTCTGAAGCATGAAGTAGGATTGGTAATCCACCTGCATCAGAGCTAAATATATAGGTATAGCCATTATCCGTAGCTACTTTATCAATAGCACCTTGTATTTTTGTGTAGACAGGTTCCAATAACTCACCTTGTTTTTTCTGCAATGAAGCATCTGCTTCTCTTTGAAACTTCTCAATAGAGGCTTGCATATTTTGCAACTCTTCTTGTTTATCAGCTCTTACAATCTCTGTCATAGTAGCAGCTCCTTTTTGAAAAGCTTCCATTTTTGTCTGGAACTCCTGAACTTTAGATTGCAACTGAGTGGTTAGCTGCTTTTCATGCGCCTTTAACTCGGATTCTATTTGTTTACTTTCAGGAAGAAGGCTTAAAATATAATCTACATTTGTATAACCTATTTTTAACCCCGCATCTTGTGCCTGTGAAACAAAGCCAGCCACCATAAATAGAGCAACTGCAATAATTGATTTAATTTTCAT
>CAMPJM010000275.1 GCA_946886805.1 uncultured Flammeovirgaceae bacterium
CCAATGCGATTGCAATGGATGTTTGATAAGTCGGGAAAATTTAATTGTAAAAAATTAGCGAAAGCGTAATTTTTTGTGGATTTGAAAGTGTTTTCCATTTTTATTTAATTAATTTATATGCTCTGTCGGGATTTTGTATCCGGACTAGATCAGGAATTAGCACCTTGTCTATGACTATTTTAGCCAGGTTGCTAGAGTTTCTTTGAGCCTGTCTCTCCACTCTTCTTTATAAATCAATTATCGGAATAATTGACTTGGAAATGCAATGTTATGGGATTTTGAAATAAAATCCAAATTTACCTTTCCAATTAATTGCTTTAATATAACTTCAGAGATTGTTTATCTCTTTAACGTTACAAAAATATCATCAAGAAGTCTTAATTCTATTTTAGTATCAGTAGCATTATTTATGAGATATGACAATTTGAAATGGTCATTTTGATTATAAAGATGAAGGCTATCATTGCTGATTTTCCACATTAATTCGTTCTTAATAGTATCACTACTAAAAATACAACCGGGAAAACCTGATGCTTGAACTGAGACATTGCCATTATCCTTAAACATCATGTAGCCATTCATCTTGTCATTTGATTTTTTGGCTAAATTTTGATTTTTAATCACCCATTGTGCATTCCATCTCCCAAGTAATAAAGTTTTATAATCTTGTGTTACTTTAAAAGCTGAGCAAAAACAAGATAAGAATACAAATAATAACAGGGAAACAAGTCCTTTTCCTTTTACCAGTGTAGTATATGCCATATAATTCTTATGCGTAACAACAGGTAAACGGTATAGATTGACAAAGATTGTAATCAAATATTTTTTTGTTACATTCTTCCCTGGCTTATCTCGAAGCCTTCGGCCATTATTCGATATTGCTCAAATATGGACCTTACTGCTCTTTTAATATACTTCTCATTATTGAAATAGCTGTTTCCAAACACGCCTGAAGCGTATCCCTGCCAGACGGTGTTGTTCTTTTTGGTATCGATAAGCTGAACTAAGATGGTGCCTTCTCTTAAATCAATTTTGACTGGATCGTATTTATCTTCACTAATCTCTTTTTCAATCCATTTATCTAATTCGGGCTGAACATACCCTCTAAACTTCATGTCATCATAATAAATGGTGTATGCAACCAGTAACCGTGGTTTCTCTTTCGAAAATTTGTAACCCAGTATTTCCATTCTGTTTTGAATGGCTTCTTCCAACAAAGGATTGAATGCCATTTGTGAAGAATCCTGGTTTACTTTGGCATTGTGCATAAAGTAAAATGAATTGTATTTTTTAAAATTGCCTCTATAATCGTAGTCATACTCAATTACATATTCGCGTCGCATGCAACCGAAAAATACAAGACAGATTAAGGGGATCAATAGCAGTAGGAGGGTTTTGTTATTCATGGCTATAGAATTAAGAGAACTGTGTGTATTATAAATATAATCAACTGTTAAATAGAATGTTTCATCTACAACAATATTTATTATCAATTTTATTCTAAAAGTTTGTCCCCACAACTATAGGTTCTTTGATGACTTTAACCTCCCCGGAAAAGTCAAACAATTCCATGTACAACATATAAACTCCTATCTTCACAAACTCGCCTTGATCATTTATTCCCTCCCATTTCAAGAACCCTTCTTTTGAAAAGGATGCATCCTCTGTAATGGCGTAAACCTGTGTCCCCCCAAAATCATAGATATAGACATTGCCCATATAGCTTTTGTTCTCAAAAGTGTATTGTATAATGGCATAGTCATCGATCCCATTGTTATCAGGGGTAATTATCCTCGGCTCTATATTAATCGAGGCCTTTGAAACCTTTAAACTCCGGGACTGTGAATTGAACATGCCCGGTGTAGCAAAATCAGCGGTACTTGCTGCAGAAGTCCAATTGTTTTGATCCTGCGAAGCCTTATCATATGAAATTCTTTCTAGGGACACACCGTCCTCCTGATTAATAATAGGTGAATGGTAGTTTTCATTATAACCTACGCTATCAACCACCTCATTCTTGTCGTTTAAAACTACTACCGTTCCGGCATCATCTGGAAAAGAGGGGTAGCCATTCATTTCTATCATCGGATTCCCAATGGATTTGGGATAGTTTTGGTGGAGATTTGGAACATCAGTTGTTATTGCAACAAATCCCTGTGGTGCCAAAAGATAATTAAACCCACTTATTTGGTCCCTGTTTGAAATAATTGACAAACCTGATTCCTTTTCTACGTCAATGTTCGCAAGTGTCCAATTACGTAAATTTATATACGTACCAGTATTGTTATAAAGCTCTACGAAATCTACTCCCCCCGTTCTGGGGTTGAAAAGGATTTCATTAATCACAATGTCCCGGCTATCCGCAGTTTCAGGCAATCCAAACGTTATCCTATTATTTTGATCATCAATGCTATTTCCATTGCAATCTTTTATATTCTTCACCTCAACAGTATATTCTACTGCTTTTTCCAATTGCGACGGAACTTTTAATATAATTGTTTTCCCTCTGGAATCCAAAGACATCTCCGGAAATATTTGCTCATTGTTTAAAAAGTATTGTGCTGCCAGAACAGAAGCAGGATCCAAAATTTCGTTAAACGTTAGCGTAAGAGAATCTACGGTTGGGAAAACAGATAATAAAATTGGCCCATTTTTGTCTGGCTTGCTTGCCATTATAGAATTAGGTTTGCCAGGCGTTCCTCCATCTAAGTTCTCTGAAACGCTCCAATTTTCGCCTGAGGAGCAGGGGTTGTTATAATCTATCATTTCCAATGAATAACCTCCCTCGTTTCTTATCGAGCTTTTATACCATTCTTTCGAATAATATACCTGATCTATAATTATTCCCGAGTTATCTATTAAGGTTAGGGCTCCATCATTATTATTTAAAGAAGGTATCCCTGGCACACCGCTGATCCTTCCAAAAGTTTTAAAAAGAAGCGTGTCTGAGGGAGAACATAATATTAGGTATTCTTGCGGTAATATTTCAGTGGGTCCTAACTTCCCTTTACTCTCATCATCGGTGATAACCCAATCGGTAAGGTCTAAAACCTTGTCACTTTTATTATAAATTTCAATAAATTCTGCCTCCGGAAGACCAACACGAGGAGTTGGATCGACCATTATCTCATTGATCACGATATCCCGAAAATCAGGCGTTTCCGGCTTGTAATACAAAAAGGGAAATGAAACAGAATGAGATAAATTGCCCTCGGAATCGGCTATGTTACTAATATTCAAGATATATTTCTGGCCATTAATTAAAGGCGCTTCCAAAACCAAGCTGACCTCCGATGGATCTTCCATAACAGTGATGCTTTCAAAGTTTCCTGCTTCCGGAACGAGTTCAAAATTGGTGTTGTCGAGAGTGTGCTCAGCGGAAATGGGTTCAGAAAGTTCAACCCATATATTTGTCGATGTAATGGGAGTTACGTCCAAAACTTTAGGAGGTATAGTGTCAACAAAAGCGTCCCCGCTAACTTTTATATCATCAAAATAAAAATTGTTGCTCCTTGTACTGGTATATTCGCAGTAGATGCCAAAATAATTCGCATTTATGGCTGTCAGATCTGTAATTTCTCCCTCTTTTTGGTATTGAGAAGTATCTTCTACCGCTGACCACAATGTCCATTTCCCCTCCGAATCTCTTGTAGCTCTAATTTTGCATTGGATTTTATCCTGGCTTAAACGTGCGTCTTCTCCATCAATAATTTTGGTTATTTCCTCGTTTTTTTCTTTGTACAGGCTTATGTCATCGTTGCTGCCACCGATCATTATAAAAAAGCTGTTTGTAGAAGAAGAGAGGATAGTGTCTTGCGCGGCGAGGTAGATTTTAGAGTAATTTTGTGAGGAGGGGTTAAAGTCCATTTCCAAATAAAACTCCCAGCTTGCGTTACTGAAAGCTTTTGAAGCAGTGACTAAATAACTTATTCCTGCCCCGGAATCATTCAGTTGCAATTGTGACTTTTCGCTGATCAGGAACTTGGTTTGACTGCCCGTCCATGAAGGATGCAGCGTGAAGTCACCATCACTGAAATCTTCGGTTACTTGGGTAAATGCCGATAAGGAGAAAGAGCATAAGATAATCAGCAATAGATTAAATCTATTAAAAAAGAGTGGGTTGGCCATAGCTATTAGTATATGTAACCCAAAAATATAAATTATAATAACAAAATTGTATTATTATAATACAAAATAATATGCCTCGCTTTTATCTAATAGTAAAGCTAAAATGAATGCTACAAAAAGCGTGATTGATCGGCTAAAGAACTCACATTATCTGAGCGCAAACGACCTAATCTTCCAATATTTCAATTTCAACTCTTACGTTCTTTTTGGCATCTACGCTATATTTATCGTAGATCATCTTTTTACCACCCCAGCCCTGCACTTTCATTCTTTCCTCACTTATGCCGTTGGAAACCAGGTATTTTTTGATGGTGAGCGCCCTTTCGGTAGATAGTTTTTTGGCACTGCCATAGCCTGATTTATTTTCCTCAGTAATAACAAAAAAGTTTGGATTCTCTTCTGTCAATTTTATTATTTTGCCGCTTTTGTTGCCATTTGTATGGCCATGAATAATTATTTGGTAGTTTTCATTTTCTTTTAACATTTCCAATAGGCTGTTTAATTCATACTGCGAGCTGCTTTCCATAACTACCGCATCATTTCTAAAGAAAACGTTATACATGGTAGCGACATCACCTGTTTTGAGTCTTTCCATAGGAAATTCAATTAGAATCGTATCTCCCCGCAAAAAGATATATGAACTGACACTATCCGCATTTAAGTCATTTAAAATTAAATCATGCTGAACTTTTCTATATCCAAAAACATCCGCAATTAGTTGAATTGAATGAGATCCATTATCAGGGTCCTGAATCAAACTCAGTTCATGTGCGTCAACGGATTTTAAAAGTTTTGATCGTACCGGGTCAATAACCTGCACCTTGGCATTAATTTCCTTAAAATTTCTACCATAGACTACGTTGGGGTAAATTAAGTATTCATTTTCTTTTTTCTCGAATTCAATGGCATCAGTGCTCTTATTCAATACCTTATTAGAAGTAGCCAACGAAACTATAGTAGTTTCTGCTTCCAAAGCTGGAACCGCCTCTTTTTTGTCTTCCACTATTTCAGGTTCTTCTGATGCTATGCCTTCTTCAGCAACCGGGTTATTTTTATAGTCAAAAACCCATATTCCCGGGAAAATATTTGTATCGGAAATAATTTTACTTCTTTCTGAAATAGAAGCTTCCAGATCATCTGTACTGTGCAAGTACACATAGAAGTAATTATTATTTGCATTTAAACAATAGCGGGCAGGATATCCAGCTTTATTCGAATACTCAGTGAATTTTGCTGCGTTGCTCTTTAATGAAAAGACACCTACAACAAGATATATGCTTTCTTCCAGTAACGGACCTTCATTAGTCGTGTCTGTGGGCAGGAGATGGCCATTTTCAGAAGACGCAGAATTATAATCAATAGCATTGGTTACAGAAACGGGCATACTGAAACTAGAAAAGGCCATAGCGGTGATCCAGATTATTCCCAGTAATTTTAACATCGTGGTATTTTTTTATAAAATATTTTCCAAATTTATCTTCAAATAAAGCCAATTTCATCTATATTATTCTTGAAATGTTTCTGAAAACCTTTCATGTGTATATTTATTATCATATTGAATTACAATGACTTAGTAGTTCCTCTGAGGAGAATAGCGGTTAGAACAGCGAACTTTTGTAGGCTGAGGCAGCTCGTAAGATAAAAAACTACCGAGAAATCACATTTTGATGGATATTTTCCTTAATCTACTCAAAATCAAAAATATAGCCATGGCAGAAGAAGCCTTTCGTTTAGGGGCAAAAACTGATAATGGAATTTATAT
>CAMPJM010000276.1 GCA_946886805.1 uncultured Flammeovirgaceae bacterium
TTTGATTAATTGTATTTAAAAAAGTAGCGCTGTACTTCGTGGATGTCTTAAGTGGATGAAGGATATTTTGGGAGAGTTACAAAAATCAAGATCCACTTTCCAAATCAAACAAACATTATCCTACCTATTATTAGCTTTGGCAGATTTATACTACTCATCCGTCCGACCGCTCAACTCTGAGATTGTCAGAATAATTAAAAAGAAGTTCTTTTTTAATAGTATAGCGGTCGGACGGGTATCAGTGGCTATGAATGCTGCTGGATGTCTAGTAGCCCAATTATGCATTATTGCCCAAGGAACAGACATTTATAAGGAGAAAGAAGTATAAATTTGTGGAATAGCTGATTTAACCAACTAAACCACAAATTTAATGCTTGAGATGTTCAACAAAACCACTAAAATAGTGTGTAGAGCTTATTTAGCTATCTAAAAGCTATAATCAAAACCTATGCTAAATTCTCTTCCAGGATCATAACTTGAGGAAATCGGTTCTCCGGATTCATAAGCCTTATAATAGGTTTCTCTTTTATCGCCAAGAAGATTAGAGACTTTAAAGCTAATTCCAGCTCTTTTTTCGGCACCAAAACTTTTCTTCAAAGATGCATTTATGCTATGGAAAGCTTCTGTGTATAAATCAGGAATTGCACCTATACCTACAGTTGCCAAAGCACTGCCCTGGACGTTATAATAAACTCCTCCTTCCCACCCCAAATCAAAGTTATCATAATTTATTCCGGCGTTAATTAAGTAAGGTGCCTGGCCTTGCATCTCTCTTGTATAATCTAAAGGTTCAATTTCGTCCCCGTCGGGGTTGAGCCTTAAATTGGCTTTTCTGGATTCATACTCCTCCTTATTCATCTTTAATTTTGACTCAATCAAGGAAGCGTTAACATTCAACGAAAACTTTTCCAAAGCAGGAGAGATAAAATCAAAGTTTTTTCTGATCTCGACTTCAACTCCATATACTTGTGCATCGCCATTATTTTTTGCAGTGTAGTTATCGTTGTTGTTTTCATTATAAATAGCAATTTCAATGGGATTTATAAATTTTTTGTAAAAGCCACTGAAAGCCACTGTCTGCCCCCTACCTGAGAAATATTCCCATCTTACATCAAAATTATCAATATCGGTCTCAATCAAATCAATATTTCCAATCCAGGTGGTATTGGAAAGAGGATCAAATATTTGAGCAATAGATTTTTCTTTAAAAGAAGGCCTTGCTACAGTGCGCGCATAGGAAATACGGAGGTTGGAATTCTCGATAATGTTATAGATTAAATTGGCAGTAGGGAACGCTTTAAAGGAGTTGATAACTTCCTCGTTGTCCAGATAAGTACCATCGTTCCCCTTACTATTATACCAATCCTGGTCGCCACCAGTATAGTAGTGTTCATACTTTTCCATTCTTACACCTAAAATAGCTTTAAACTTGTCGGTAAAAGTCAGTTCTCCCGACACATAAAAAGCCAGGGTATTGTTCCATGCCTCATAAGTGTTCGATCCTTGGTAATTTCCTTCCACATAAGTTCCCGTCCTATTTTCCCCAGTCCAAATGTTCTCTGGTTTTAATAAGTTATTGGGATCTCCGTTCAATCCTACTTCACCTTCATTTCTTATTAAAATATTAAAGTTATCGATAGAAAAATCTCTTTGCTTGTAGGTATTCATTGCGCCAAACTTCAACTTGCTATCTTTAGTGAATAGCTGAAAATCTTTGGTGAAATCAATTTTTCCTGAATAATTTGATTCTTCCAAAAACCGCCATGTTCTTGTTGGATTTCCGCCTTCACTTGGTTCAATAGCTGTTCCGCCACCTTCTCTTAAAGTGAAAGGAACAACCCTTACATCTTTATCCTCTACTTTGGAAAATGTAGGCGAAAGTTTCCACTCTATATTCCATTTTGATGCGTTTAAATAATGTTCTCCGCCCAATAAAATGTTGGTAATGGAGCGTTCACCGTAAGCGAGGCCATACCTAATAGATCGGTTATTAGAAAACACAAAATTTTCCTCCTGAATTATGTTTGATTGAGAACTACCATTTTGAATATGAAAAACATTTAATTTGAATTTCGATGCATCTGTTTTCAAGGCAAATCCTGCCAAGCCTCCCAACAGCACATTATTTGTCCCCTCTGACCCGGTTCTGCTACGATCCAATATCAATTCAGTATCTGACAGATTATTACTGTTTTTTATATATTGATTTTTGTCAATGACCTTATCATAAAATGTTGTGTTATTTTTATAACTAAGCGCAACATTATATCCTAAAGTTACTTTTTCCCTTTTAGATTGATTACCCAAAGAAATGCCTAAACTGTAGTCGGCAAAACTTTTGCGTGTGGTGGGTCCAAAGGTAGGGTCAAAGCTTCTCGTGAGTGCAGTTAACCGGGCTTTTGAATCAGGGTCAGAGGTAGTATATCCCGGTATTTGTTCTTGGCTGCTAAAAGGAAGCTCTCTGGTTCCATCATCAAAGCCTAGGAAGTCGGTATCACCACCGTCATAAGTAAGGTAATTGTCCTGAAAATGCATGCTCGGGTTATAGCCAAAGCTGGCAGACACTTTCGCCGTTTTTTCTGTAGGAAAATCTTTGATATCAATGTTTACGATACCTCCTGTAAAATCTGCGGGCAAGTCAGCAGTAAAAGATTTTCTTACGATAATATTATCAATAATATTGGTGGGAAACAGGTCCATTTGCAGACTGTTTCTGTCCGGATCAAGGCCAGGTACAGCCATGCCGTTTACAACAGTCTGGGTATACCTATCACCAAGCCCTCGTACAAAAACATATTTTCCTTCTTGTACCGACACGCCGGAAACCCTTTTTATAGCAGAAGCGGCATTACCGTCGCCAATTCTACCGATACTTTCAGAAGATATGCCATCCTGAATATTAGCAGACTTCCTCTTTAAAGTCATTAAGGCAGTTTCTGAATTTCTAATCAGTTCAGCAGTAACTACCACATCCTGTAATTTATTCACATCCTCTGCAAGCCTTACATTCAGCGAGGTTACCTCGCCTGACTTTACCGCAACGTCTGTGACAATTTTTACTTGATACGAAACATAAGAAAATTTCAATGTGTAATTGCCCGGCGCCAAACCTGCAATGGTATAACTTCCTTCAAAGTCCGTGGCAGAGCCTGTTATTGTTCCATCAATAACTGCAGTCGCACCAATTAATGCTTCACCCGTTATGTCATCTATAATTAACCCGCGGACAGTGCCGGTTTGAGCGTTGCATAAATAACTGAAACAAATAAAAACAATGCTTAAAATTCTTTTTCGATATTGCATCTATATGTGATTTATAAACTAAATTTCCACAAAGGTAGAGTAGCAATATTAAATTTTGTTTAAGTTACTGTCACCAATATGTTATCATAATGTTAACAAAAAAAGGGGCCGAAGCCCCTTTCTGTAATGTTCTATAATAGAGCAGATTACAAGCCGCTCAACTTGTCAGCATTAGCTGCCCAAGTCCAGGAAAATGCATTTACATCAGCACCAGTAGTGCTGGCACCTCCATCAACCGCCGTTACGATGTCGGTGATTTCGCCAGTGGTGAAATCTTTGAATACATCTGCCAAAATAGCGCCCTCGGCCAACGTAATTTCAAAATTGCTGAATGTAAGTTCGGTAGTAGTAGAACCGCTCAACGAAAGATCGCCGAAACCAGTACCGCCTTCTTCATCATCATTAGTATCTGTTAGTGGGCTAACAAAGCCAGTGATGTAAACATTAGAAACAGTGCCGGCGGCAACCTCTCTAAAATCAGCGATCTCGTTAGTTGAACCAATCAAAGTAATGTTGGAAATTGTGAAAGCGCCTCCGGCTGTTCCTTCAGGCCCATCTATTTCCAAAGCGTGGTCAGTGCCTGAGAAAGATACAACTATTGCATTATTGATTGTTCCAGAATAAGCCTGATCGATGTCAATGGCGTCATCATCTGCAGCCCAAACCAATGCATTGGTTACATTTACAGTTCCTCCGAACCACTCAATCCCATCATCAAGATTGCCAACTACTTCTATATTCTCTATAGTGGTTCCTGACCCAACACCTCCAAGTGTAAATCCATTGATCTCATCACCATCTCCGAGTTTTGTTCCACCATGTCTGATAGAAATATATTTTAGTACCCCGGAATTATCCTCAGGTGCATCGCCACCATATTCAGCAAGAACCTCATCACCTGGTATACCTTCGATTTGCTCTGTTCCATCATTCCCTGAATCAGAAATAGGAGCATTTCCCAGAATAATTAAACCTCCCCAAAGGCCGCCATTGGTTTCATCAAGATTGGGGCTAGCAATTTCACCTTGCGAAATCTCATCTGCCACTGAAGTGAAAATGATTGGTGCTTCTGCCGTGCCTTCTGCCATTATTTGAGCGCCCCTGGCAATTATTAGAGCGGTAGCATTTGCTCCCTGACCTACTTCACCTTTAATTAAAGTTCCGGCTTCGATAGTCAATACAGCTCCTGGCTCCACTATAATTCTACTTGCAAGAACATAGACATTGTTGTTCGTCCAGGTAACATCCTCGGTAATATTAGAAGTTACCATAACCTCTCCACCTGTTGCAGGTGCTTCCCCAACACTTAATACATGGGTTACAACTTCAGTATCACCATCCGTATCGGTAGCTGTAAATGTGAAGGTAATATTTTTGTCGGCATCTGCTTCCACTGCCGTATAGCTAAAGCTGTAAGTAGCAGAAGTTTCGCCATCAAAGCTTTCCTCGTCAAATGCTGTACCATCTTTAGTTACCTCAAGAGATTCTAAACCACCTTCTGCTGTAATTGTAGCTGCTATAGGTCCCAAAGTTCCCAAATTCTCGATTTCTCCAGTGGCGGGAATACCTGAAATCTCTACTGAACCAACGGGAGATACATTCTCATTATCATCGTCATTACATGCCGTAAATGCAAACAACATTGTTGTAGCAAGTACACTCATTGAAAAAAACCTCTTCATAGTAGTCATACTAATCTTTTTTTGTTTGTTTAATTTCTTTGCCACAAAGGTGGATATAAGATATTAAGTGGGTGGGTAGAGAAGGTTAATTTTGTGTTAAGAAAAGGCTTCTTATATTAAGAGAGCTTTACCAGAAAGAAGCGGAAAAGTTGAGGAGTACCGTCAAAAAATCTCAATCTGTAACCTTAGCCTACAAATATCTGCCAAACGACTTAGAGCCCTGCTACAATGTAGTTTTCGTGACCCTCGGGCCGGGTGGCCTCGTTTATGGATTTACAACTCGATTTCATCCTAACCTCCGGTCGCTGTCCCCCGACAGCGACCAAAACGAAAGGATAAAAGTCAGAATTTTGAACTGCAATTAAAGGATGCTTTACCGTCCATGCCACTGGCAGGTGGTCTGTGTGCCACATGACCACGGAACGGGCTGTGGCATGAGCTGTAAAAAATCAACGGACACAAATCAGTGATGGAGAAGTGTTGACGATATTCGGAGAAAGCGGAGATAACTTTTAGGTATACACCTCATTTATATCGCAGCGGATAGCCTTCCCAATAACAACTACTCTCTCCATGGTTGTGTGGCACACCAACCATTCGTCAATAAGACTTCCGAAGTTTATATAACCTCCGGTCGCTGTCTCCCGAAAGCGACCAAAATGGAAGGGTAACAGTCAGAAATTTGAACTGCAACAGAAAGGATGCTTTACCGTCCATGCCGCTGGCGATGGCCTTGTGCCGCAAAATCACCATTTCAAAGCCTGAAAAGGTTCATTCTACCAGATTATTAGCTTTGCCAGCTTAATATAAGCTTTTTTCCCTCTTGGGCCGGGAGCACCGTTTGCGCACTCAAAACCCAATTTTACCCGCGCATGCCTCTACTGACCCAAAGG
>CAMPJM010000277.1 GCA_946886805.1 uncultured Flammeovirgaceae bacterium
GCATTGAGATTATCTAAATTTTTCAAAATGTCTGCAGAATTCTGGTTAAATGTTCAAAGTCGATATGATCTGGAAGAAGAGAAAGAACACAACCAAGATTATATCAAAATCAAACCTTATGAAGCGGCTTAACCTTGTCTCACAAAACGATTGTTTAGAATAAGAGCTTGAGGAAACGACTAGGGTCAAAGTCCATTATTATGAAAAAAAATAAGGCAATCTTACTTTTTCTTTTATTCTATCAATTTTGTTCCTGTCAGGACGCTAATCGTTCATATTATAATCTGGACTTCGAAAGCCTGAATCCTGATCGCCATTTTCCGTATTTCTGGAACATTTGGAATCAGAGTCCTGGTTTCAAGTTCCAGATAGATTCTGTTGAAAAAAATAACGGGAACTATTCATTGATGATTGAACCGGACTTGACCGTAGGATATAGAACCTTTGGTGCTGTTGCCATCGTTTTCCGTGGTACGCCTATAGGGGAGGAGATTGAATTAAAAGGATTCATGAAACTAGAAAACGTTTCTCAGGGGTTTGCAGGTCTTTTTCTGCGCATCGAAGGAGAAAGTGGACCGCTGCAATTTGATAATATGCGCGAGAGAAATCTACACGGGACGCGAGACTGGGTTCAATATTCAATTCGTTTACCCCTCCCTGAAGACGCTAAGATTATTTATGCAGGGGCCTTGTTGGGAGGAACGGGTAAGTTGTGGATAGATGATTTTCAGGTTTTTATTGATGGGAAGGCTGTTCAAGATGTGATAGAGCTAGTTGTAGATCCTGAATTTAAAAAATTTCCTTTTCCATCAGAGAAATTATTGATTGACAGTACATCGGTAATTGGCAAAATACCTTCTAGTTTTGGGTTTGATCCTTATTACAAAAAGTATTTGAATGCCAGAGGTATCCCTCTAGTAAGCTCAGAAAAAGTTTCAGATGCTGCTTTTTATCAAGCTAGAAACACGATGTTATATATGCTGGAAAGAATCCCCGACGTAAGGTTAAAAATTATTGAAAATAATGTAAGGGTCGCAATTATGGCTCCAGATGAATTGACTACCACAATACCGGAGCACAGCGATTTAAATAGGGCCTTTCCCGAAACAGATTGGGACACGAGGGCGAGAGGTTTAAGTGCAACGCTAGTTCGTCCAGCAACAACTTGTGCGGAAGAGAATCTTTTATGCTATGAGAAGATCCTTACGAAGGAGAAGATATACTGGTTCATGAGTTCGCTCACACCATTCAGGCTTTGGGTTTGAGTTTTATAGATGTTGATTTTGATAAGAAACTCACTAAGATTCATAATGAGGCTGAGGAGAAAGGGTTATGGAAAAACACTTATGCAATTTCTGATCCTTCAGAATATTTTGCAGAAGGAGTTCAATGTTGGTTTAATGTAAATTCGGAGGCTTTTCCAGCAAATGGAATTAATAATGAAATTAATACGAGGGTAGAGTTGAAAAAATATGATCCGGAACTTTACGCATTGCTAAGTCTATATTTTCCTGATGATACTAGGAAAGTTAGTTGCTACTCAAAATGAAAATGGTTTGTCAGTATATGTAAGTGTTAGTTTCTCAAAAACGATTATTAAATTATGAAAATACGAAATTAGGCTTTGTAAGAGAAATGTAAATTGATAGATTGCCAACATAACCCGATGTTGCAAAGTATAAATTACCAAGATGAGAACATTAATCTTGCTTGTAAGTAGCTTACCACTTTTTTTCTGTTGCCAATCACCGGAAAAATATAAAGTAGAAAATGCGATGATGGAATGTTTTACTGCACAGTATAATGAATATGGAATTGATGTTTCTGGATCACTTGATTCGGCAAATAGTATTCTAATAGATCACAATATTCTTCCAAATATCTCAGGCAAGAGTTTCATTAAAATGCTTCAAGATATCAGAGATAGTAACGGTCTTCCATTCAAACCAACGCCCGAGTTGATTACTTCACTGCGTAACATTAAGCACCTTCCTAATAGCATAAATTGTAGGGATAGCGGATATATAAGCTTTGATTCAATTGATTTAGTCAACTCCAAATTTATAAACTTCATTGTAATCTTTGACTCCATTGCTCAACGTGAAGATATTTCAGTAAGGATGATGTCGAATGATTTTTTGCTAGCATTTGATGAACAGGATTTTGATCATCCTCTGTATAGCGCTTTCGGAACGTTACTTCTTAGCAACTTGATCAAAACGCAAAATGATAAAGGAATAGCAAGCTTATTAGCTCCTTCAATTACAAATTATGAGTATTTGGAGGATTCGCTGAAAGTGATTTTGGAAATCTCAATGCTTGAAGATGACAAGTTACTGGCAAACGGAATTGCGATATCAGAGAGTGATATTGTAGACTCAGTTGAAAGATTCATTAAAGAAAACGAACCTTCGGGTATTGTGAAAGTAACCGCCAAGAGGAGTGTCAGTTATGAGCTTTATATTAGAGTACTAGACGATGTGAATCTTGCTTATGATTACTATTACGACACAAAATCAATGAACAAATATGGACAAAATTACAAGAAATTAACACGAGAACAGCAAAGTGAAATCAGCACAAATCACCCCAGGCTTATAAGTATATCTGAACTAGAACCTTGATCAAGATTACCGTCTCACAAAACAATTGTCTTGAATCAGAGATAATTCCTTTGGAGTTGTAATTTATATAGTGATTATATCACCCACCCAAGCTTGCCGTTACTTGTGAATAATATATCGATAAAAACTTCATGACCAATGGAGTGCTTTTAAAACTTTATGAAAATGAGAAATGTGATAATACTTTTAAGTATAGCTGTTTTTTTGATATACATGGCACCACAATCGGCTTTGGCCCAAAATAATGCATCAAAACCAAACATTCTACTGATAATGGTAGATGATTTAAAACCTACTTTGGGGGTGTATGGTGACAGTGTTGCTGTTAGCCCTAACATTGACCGACTTGCCAATGATGGACTGCTTTTTAATCGGGCCTATTGCAACCAAGCGGTTTGCGCTCCTTCCAGGTATAACTTTATGTTTGGTTCGCGTTCAACAAGTACCGGCCTGTATAATTTCGGTAGAGAATTTCGGGACCTAATACCCAATGCTGTTACTCTTCCACAACATTTTATGAAGGCGGGCTACCATACAGAATCTATGGGTAAGGTTTATCATATCGGCCAC
Source organism: uncultured Flammeovirgaceae bacterium (assembly GCA_946886805.1). Next base: position 3,195 of record CAMPJM010000277.1, read on the forward strand.
GGAAACACCAATGATAAAGCTTCATGGAGTATCCCGCATTTTAAGGAAAAGGTTATAGAGTATGTTAATCCGGAGAGCACGAATAGGCAACTAACCCGGGAAGAGGCATACTTTGAAAATACGCCCATGTATATCACAGACACCCCGCCAAATCACGAGTTGCCCCGCGGTGCCGCCTGGGAAAGCCCTGATGTGCTGGATGAAGCGTACGCTGATGGTCGGGTGGCCAGGCATGCAATCGATCGTTTACGGGAATTAAGCAAAAACCAAGAAAAACCCTTCTTTATGGCAGTAGGTTTTGCCAGGCCCCATTTACCCTTTAGCGTACCGAAAAAATACTGGGACTTTTACGATCCGGAACAGTTGCCAATGCCTGAATATGAACAAGCGCCGGAAGGCTCTCCTGAATTTACAAAAAAGAGGGGCCACGAAATTTCCCAATTTTTTCCTGTTCCCAGAAAGCAGGATGTTTATGACGATGATTTAAAACGCAAACTGATTCATGGGTATTATGCCAGTGTAAGCTATATGGATGCTCAGGTGGGTAGGGTAATTGCCGAATTGAAAAGGCTAAATCTGGATGAAAATACCATTATCGTACTTTGGGGTGATCATGGATGGCATTTAGGGGATCATGCGATATGGACAAAACACACTAATTTTGAACAGGCCAATCGTATCCCTATCATTATAAAAGCGCCCGGGATAACTCAAGCAGGAACTACTACAGATCAGTTTGCCGAAACTGTCGACATCTATCCTACCTTAGCTAACATGGCGGGCCTTAAAAAGCCTTCTGGACCTCAGCCTATAGACGGAATTGATTTAACGCCTGTTTTGGAAGATCCATCGAAGGAAATAAAAGATCATGCTTATCATGCCTTCCCAATGGGAGGATATTTAGGAGAGGCCATTCGCAATGAAAGGTATAGGATGATTAGATGGACACATATGCGGGATAGTAAAAAAGAAGTCCTTTATGAATTATATGACTATGAAAACGATCCGAAAGAGACAAAAAATATTGCCGGCGAAAAACCAGGGGTTCTTTCAGAAATGGTATCAACCTTAAATGAATACCCAGAGGCCAAGAAATAATGCCTTTAATTTCAACAGCTTGGTGCATTAACCTTTTCTGGCTACAACGCCTATAAGTTGCACCTTCTTTAATTCTCGAATTGAATTAGATTGTGTTCGTACCCAACAATATCTGAGAACGAGGAAATTAGGCGTTGTCGGCCGTTGTCTTGCACATTTTATACCTTTAGCGCAGGGTTTAGCAAAATAAATCTACCATTTTTGTTAGCTGTATTGGGCAATGGTACATTTTCAATCTTCTTCGATTATGACTTGGTGGTTTGTTGCGAAATTGACAATACCTCGTCAGTCACGTCTCTAAATAAGGAAACACGCCCTGCACCGTTTTTCACTGCATAAGGAATGCCTGCTTTTAGCTTAGCAGTATTTTTGAAGTCCCGAGGAAAAAGATTCGCATATAACGCCCACTGAGTTCATGACCGGAAGATTTAAAATGAATTAAGTAACCTGATAAAGGTTTGGCTATGGAGTTGGAGAGCATGAAAAAAATCATCAGTACATACTCAACAACTTTTGCTTGATCTCTAGAAAAGTAGGAGATCGAAGGAATTGATTTGAAAAATGGAAAAATGTAAAATTTGGTTCATGTTTTGGAACAAAATCAAAAAAGCCCCTCTACGTTACGTAAAGAGGCTTTTGGTGGGCCCACCTGGGCTCGAACCAGGGACCCTCAGATTATGAGTCTGATGCTCTAACCAGCTGAGCTATAGGCCCGACAAATTCGTTTGTAAACGACTTTGATTTCGGATTGCAATGTTACATATTTGCATTCTAATTCACAAGAAAAATAATTAAATGGCGGCAAAAAAAATTAAAACCCTCGTTTTTGACTTGGGAGGGGTTATTATTAATTTAGACACACATGCCTCGCTAAGGGCATTGGAGGCACTAATGGGCCTGGACAGCGATTCTTCTCCAAAGGACCTAGAACATGAAATATTTTTGCAATATGAAAAGGGCAATTTTGACGACGCTACTTTCAGAGCTGCTCTTAATAAGGCTTATCAATTTAAAGAGGATGTAACGGATCAACATACAGATGAGGCCTGGAATAAAATGTTGCTGGACATTCCCATGGAGCGGATTAACTTGCTCAGGAGCTTAAGAAAGAAATACCCACTTTATCTTTTGAGCAATACCAATTTTATCCATATCGAAAAAGTAAACGAAATATTGGAAACCCAAACAGGAGTAAAAAATCTCAAAGACCTCTTTGATAAAATTTACTATTCCTTTGAAATGAACATGCGAAAGCCGGACCTGGAGATATTTGAGTTCGTTTTAAACGACAACAACCTTGATCCTGAAGAGACCTTATTTATTGATGATAACCTCCACAATATACAGGGAGCTGCGCAGTTGAACATACAGACTTTACATGTAACGGGTCCAGATATTTTATTTGATTATTTTAAGGATGAAGTTTAATAAAACACCTATTATCCAAGCAATATTATTTATTTTAACAATTTTAGGGACCACCATGGTGGGGGCGCAATATATCATAAACCGTCCTTTGGAGTTTACAGATGGGGTTTCATTTTGGGCCTACTTTTCTGTAGGTTTTTATTATTCTATTCC
>CAMPJM010000278.1 GCA_946886805.1 uncultured Flammeovirgaceae bacterium
TATAAATTGTATGAAGCCGGAAAATACAACGATGTTCCCGTCTTGATTGGTTATAATTCCGATGAAGGACTGAGTTTTCCGTCCGCAAATACACCTGACGAATATATTGCAGGGGTGGAACGCAGGTTTGGCCCTTTTGCCGATAGTTTAGTTAAAGCATACCCTGCTGGTGAAACCAATGTACCCCGATCGGCTCGTAATTTGATGCGCGATGCGGCGTTTGGCTGGCATACGTGGAGTTGGGCACGACTTCAGTCAAAGGTCGGAAATTCCGAGGTATATTTTTACTATTTCGACCAGCACCCCGAGCGTAGTGAAGGCTCCCCGGAGTTTGACCATGGAACACCACATGGCGTTGATGTACCTTATGTGTTCATGAACCTCGATCGGGAAAACCCCAAAGTTTCTGAGTCTGATTTGGCCATTTCTGAAACCATGGCAACCTATTGGACTAACTTTGCCAAACATGGCAATCCAAACGGTGAGGGCGTCCCTAGCTGGCCAGCCTTTAGCAATGCGAATCCGGATGTCATGCACCTTGGACCCACGGCTAATATAGGACCGGTTCCAGATGAGGGTTCTCTGAGGGTATTGGATAAGTATTTTGAATGGCGGAGAAGTGACGAAGGTAAGACATGGGCGGAAAATAAATTTTCACCGAGCGAATGAACAAAGACAACGGATTAATGAAGTTAAATTAAGTCTATTACCTCTTCTCACTTTAGTAGAAGGGCAGGGATGACGTATAAAATGCGCTTAATTTAACTGCATTGGACGAAGCTTAGGTGGTTTTCGCCTTGGGTACAAATGTCTGAATGCGTTTTACTCCCTTACCCTATTAAATAAAATATTCTATAAAAATTATGATGATATATACCATTATTCAACGTCTGAAAAGTCGTGTTACGTTTTTATTTCTCTTTCTTTCGTGGAGCTGTTTTTCTCAAAGCCAGCAACTTGAACTAAATGACCTTGAATATTTTGAGGCAAATGGTATAAATGTGTTGGTCTACAGCAACCGATATAATCCTGTATTTTTCGATGAAAAAACAGCAGGAATAGAATTGATTCATCACGGGGTAAGAACGGCAACAGGAGGAGCTGTTCGCTTGCACCACACCCCGGAACAATGGGACTTAGTCCCAGAGATTGTAAGCAGAAATGTTGACAGAGAAAGCAACTCAATTTCTACCGTATTGCGCTACGCCGATTTCGACTTTGATAGCGAAATAAAGGTCACGCCACACAAAACGGGATTTCGAATTGAAGTGTTTTTGGAGAAGCCGCTCCCAACAGAACTGGTAGGTCGGGCGGGATTCAATTTTGAATTTCTTCCTCCAGACTATTGGGAAAGTATTTACCTTGCTGACGGAAGCCCAAAACTGTTTCCAAGATATCCCGCAAGCGACACGCAAATCAGACCTAAGAGTGAGAAAATTCAACAAATATTCGATCACTCTACTTTTGATGATCGTGGGAGAGATGAGTATTTAGAACCTTTACCTATTTCCACGGCTAATACTTATGTTTTGGCACCGGATAATCCCGAACGACGAGTAACCATCAAATCCGATTCCGAGATAATGTTTTTTGACGGACGAATACTGGCACAAAATGGATGGTATGTATTTCGCTCCATGCTCTCACCCGGGAAAACTGGAAAAGTATTGGAATGGTATGTGGAGCCCAGTACTATCCCAGACTGGATAAGAGAGCCTAATATCGGTTTTTCGCAAGTGGGCTATACGCCTGCACAGGATAAAACAGCGATCATTGAATTAGATAAGAACGACACACCTCATGCAACTGCTACACTATATCAGATCACCAAAGACGGGAACTCACTTCCGGTATTTTCCGGTAAAACAGAAGAATGGGGCAGGTATCTGCGCTACAATCATCTTCTTTTCGATTTTAGTGAAGTGAAAGAAGAAGGTGTTTACTTTATCGAATATAATGGGCAACGAACCAATGTTTTTCCAATTGCGAATGATGTGTACGAGGGTATCTGGCACGCCACAATGGATGTTTGGCTTCCTATTCAGATGGATCATATGACCGTAAATGAAGGTTATCGCATTTGGCATGGGAAAGCCCACCAGGATGATGCTCTTCAGGCACCACTCAATCACAATCATTTTGACGGGTACAGGATGGGTGATACGACAGACACACGTTTCAAGCCTTTTGAGCGTATTCCTGGGTTAGATGTAGGGGGCTGGTACGATGCCGGAGATTTTGATATCCAAACTGGCTCGCATAATGCGGTTGTGATGGATCTGGTTCAAATCTACGAAGCGTTTGCGCCACCGCGGGACATGACTTATGTAGATCAGGCGACAAAATACACAGATCTTCACCGCCCTGACCGCAAAAATGATATGCTGCAACAAATAGAGCATGGCGTATTGGCTTTGGTCGCTCAAATTGAGAATATCGGGCATCCCATAAGGGGAATAGTAGTGGGCGATTTGCACCAGTATCATCATCTCGGCGATGCTGCGACAATTACAGACAATCTGCCTTACAATCCTGATTTGAAGCCTTACGAAACCGACGGCGGGAGCAGTGGCACAATGGACGAGAGGTGGGTTTTTACAAACCGTAGCACATATATGGATTACTCAACGGCAGCATCATTGGCAGCAGCAAGCCGCGTGTTGAAAGAATTCAACCCCGATTTATCGCAAAGAGCATTAGACGCTGCCCTGAAAATGTGGGAAGATAATGTAGACGATGATGAACAGGATAATGGAAGTGGACGACGTTGGGGGACAGGAAATCTCTCACCTGCACTTCAGTTATTTATAACAACTAAGGAGGATCGCTTCAAAAAAGCTTTCGAAAAAGCTCTTTGGAGCCAGATGAATAGTACTATGTTTGACACAGACAGACCTGGAAATTTTCCGGTAGAGAACGCATTTTCTTATGCTATTATGGCTCACCCTTATATGGATACTAATTTTCATAATAAGTTGCGTCCTTTTATTTTAAAATATAAAGATGAATCGAAACTGGTTACTTCAGAAAGTCCATACGAAGTGCCTATGGGTGGCCGTGGTTGGGCAGGCAATACGCCGATTATGAAATGGGCTATCAATAACTATTTCATAAATCAATACTATCCTGATATCATGGACGCTGAGTCTGTATTCAAAGCAATGAACTACATCCTTGGCTGCCATCCCTATTCCAATATCTCGTTTGTTGCGACAGTAGGGGTAAAATCTAAAAAGGTAACTTACGGTAGCAATCGAGCAGATTTTACATTCATAGCAGGAGGTGTTGTGCCGGGTCTGGTATTCCTACAACCCGATTTCTATGAGAATAAAGATGACTGGCCTTTCCTGTGGGGACAGAACGAGGCAATCATTACCACAGCCACGCCCTACATTTTCTTAGCTCATGCCGTTGAAGAACTAGCAAGAAAGATAAACAATGAAAAAGATTAGCATTTTATCCACCATATTGCCGGCTAATTCTTGATTTAAGTGAATATTTCCCGCGGAATTTATAGAAAGTGGCTGTAAAATGCGCTTTTGCTGAATTAAAACAATTTAAAAAAAACTAAGAAATGAAAATAAGTATTAAATTCATGTTAACAGCAGTGCTTCTGTGTTTGAATAGTCAAGTATATTCTCAAGACCCGGATTTCCATATCTATCTTTCCTTTGGCCAATCAAACATGGAGGGACATGCCCGCTTCGAGCCACAGGATACTACCGTAGATAGTCGCTTTCAGGTAATGGCGGCGGTAGATTGCCCTGACCTGGAAAGAACAAAAGGAAACTGGTACACCGCCATTCCTCCTTTATCTAGGTGCCACACCGGTCTCACACCTACCGATTACTTCGGCAGGACACTCATAGCTAACCTTCCCGACAGTATCCGCGTAGGCGTGATCAATGTCTCCGTGGGGGGGTGTAAGATCGAGCTTTTTGATAAAGACAACTATCAGGAATATGTATCATCCAGCCCCGATTGGTTGAAAAACATGGTCAAAGAATATGACGGCAATCCATACGCTCGACTTGTAGAGTTGGGGAGGCTGGCGCAAAAAGACGGAGTGATCAAAGGAATATTGTTGCACCAGGGGGAGTCGAACACAGGTGACGCTCAATGGCCTGAAAAAGTCAAGGTAGTTTACAATAATTTACTTAAAGATTTGGACCTCGATCCCAATTCAATTCCATTACTTGCAGGCGAATTAGTGAGTGCTGAACAGGGAGGAAAGTGTGCGAGCATGAACGCTATTATCGCCACGCTTCCACAGATGATACCTAAGGCTCATGTTATTTCCTCCGAAGATTGCGAAGCCATCTCTGATGGCTTGCATTTCTCCGCAGAAGGTTATCGGAAGCTGGGCAAAAGATACGGAGCAAAAATGCTTGCGCTAATGGGTTACAAAATAGCCGGAGTGGAATAATTGATACCGTACACTGACGGACTATATCGATAAAAATGATTAAATTAATTGAGATTTAAACATTTAATTCTTAAGGTACCGTCAACATTATCTTCCCTTCATCACCGCTGGAATCCATGAGCAGGACGTTTGGAAAGAAGCATTTCGGGTTTCGATGTTAAACGCATTGATATTCGGACATAACAATTGCCAGGAACTTACTCCGCTATTATTACAAGTTAGTCCAATGTTATTAGCATACGCCTATAAATCTAACGATAGCCTGGTCCATAGCGATCGGGCTTTTGCTTAAATCCCCAGGTTTTATTTACAAAAAGCACAGGGAGATCGCTTTTAAAATGAAAGGAGTTTCAATGAACTACTTATCCGTCCATACGGACGGGTAATAATGATCGGGAGCCGTGTTCGTTTAATAAAGGAATGTCTTAAAGGCGATTTCCCTCACAAAACGCATTGCGAAGATCTGATCAATGTCAAATCTATCAAATTGTGGGATTAATTTTCCCGCAATCTTAAATGCATCTCCATAAAATTACTTGGCGATTCTCCATAAAAGTCCTTGAAAGCACTGGAAAAAGTAGCGAGATTTGTGAAGCCAACCGCATAAGCTACTTCTGAGATATTTATATTTTTAGTAGATAACAAGTTTGCCGCTTGCTGTAAGCGGATATTGCGTATGAGGTCGCGGGTTGATTGATTGGTCAATTCTTTTGTTTTACGGTGTAGGTGCACACGGCTTATCCCAACTTCTTTAGCTAACATTTCAACGCTTAACGCAGGGTTGTTTATGTTTTCGCTGATAATGTCCATGATCTTCAGTAGCAACTTCTCGTCGGCTGATTTTATGCTTACTTTTTGGACTTTATCTTCCTGATGTTGATTTCCGGCAAAATTGTTCCGTAGAATCTCCCTATTCTTAATGATATTCTGAATAGTCCTATTTAAGATATCAAGGTTAAACGGTTTTACAATATAGGCGTCGGCACCTATTCCTAAGCCTTCCAAATTATCTTCTTCTTCGGATTTTGCGGTCAAAAGAATAATAGGTATATGGTTGATGTTTACATTCTGCTTAATTTTGCGACAGAGCGTAATGCCATCCATTTCTGGCATCATAATATCACTAATAATCAAATCGGGAGCTTCCTTAAGTACCTGAGAAAGGGCTTCTTTACCATTAGAGCAGGTCATTATGTGATACTCTGTTGCCAATTCCTGAAAAATATAATTTCGAATTTCCACGTCATCATCGACAACAAGCACACGATATTTGCTTTTCGATTTGGTCTTGCTTTCTTCTTTTTCAATTATATCTGTTGCCATCTGCAGAGTGAGTTGTTCAGCCTTCAGGAGAACAGGCGGAACATGTGCAATCTCCTCCTTGCTTAAGTGCTCGTTTCCTAAAGGTAGTCGGATTATAAACC
>CAMPJM010000279.1 GCA_946886805.1 uncultured Flammeovirgaceae bacterium
AAGTACCTGCTCCTTCCATCTATATTTATTCGGATGAGGGGAAATTAATAAAGTCGTTTAATGGTGAAGTAGGTATTGAAGAACTTGGAAAATATTTGTAATTTATTGATGTGTAGAACCAGTGGACTGTGTGTTTATTTAGAAGGTTCCTTCTTCTTTCTATTGGCAGTTAAAATCACTTTCTGGTCCTTTTTTTTGCAAAAAAATTACTCAGTTCAGCCTTTCCTACTTGGTAAGCTCTTTCCCACCAATGAAATCTACTTCCAATTCTTTAGTTGATTTTTTCATATTCATCATGAAAATACTTATTCATAAGTTTTATAGCAGCCTTTGTTTCAACAATCATAATTCGTCCTCCGAAATGAAAGGCTCCTAAAGAGTTAACGCATTGGAGCACTTTTTAAGGTCTGTGAGGACATAGACCTTGGGATAGAAAAATTCGACTGAAGTCGAATGTACCTAAACCAGCGTAAATTTGACTTTAGCCGAATTGTTTTTCTTTCCTTACAGACCACTCTTTATGCAGAATGTCATTTCTATAATTTCGAATCGGAATAAATACCAATATTTTTTTTCTGTAGTAGTTTAAGCATTGGATTTTTATTAAGTTCTGTGAGGACACAGACCTTGGGGCAGCAGACAATATCGTAACGATGTCAAATTCTGATAGCCTTGGTTTACCAGGGAAATCGCTTTTAAAAGTGAAAGAAGCTTCAATGAGCTACTCACCCATCCATACGGACGGGTATTAATGATCGGGAGCGGTGTTTCGTTTAATTCGGAATATCTTAAAGGCGATTTCCCTACTTGGTTTACCTCTCATTTGTTGGATTTTCTCAAATTGGCTATAACGGTCCAGACTGTGATTTTCTTGTCGTTCGCGGTGAGTCTTTATCGGGTCGTGTGTTTGCTTAAAAAGTAAAAGATGGAAAGAAAATTTTTGTTGTGCAGGAAATAAGGCAAGCTCTTCCCGATTTCTTATTTCTTCGGGATGTACTTGCCTTTATGTGTGGGATTTTATTTTTATAGTTTGTATAATTCTTTCAGCGCGGCTTTCAATGTTGCAGGTTTTCTGCCGAGCAATTTTTCCAAGTCGTCTGTTACTTTTTCGTACTGATGATTTTTGAAGTCGGTAAGGAAAGCCGTAAATATGAAAATAAATTCCGCAGGCACATTACGCTCCTTCAACATTTTCTTAAAATCATCTACATCTGCATTTGTGTAGGTAATTACCTTACCCGACAATTCTGACAGCGCTTTGGCGACATCTTCAAACGAATACAATTCGGTGTTTGTGATGTCATACGTTTTGTTTTGATGCCGGTCGCTTTGCAAGAGTAAATTTGCTGCGCCTTCGCCCATTTCCCTGCGCAACGCAAACGGCAATTTTCCCGTCCCTGCTGGAAGATAAATTCCTGTTTCAAGCACTTTCTCGCCAGCATAAATCGGCACCATATCTACATAAATGTTGTTGCGCAAAAACGCATACGTCAAACCGCTTACTTTGATGTAATCTTCGGTTTGAAAATGACTTTCCAACAAAGGTTTCGCCTCAGCCGAATTCAGATCTTTAAGCGGAACGCTTGTATAAGCTATGAATTTCACCCCCGCTTTTTTTGCAGCGTCAACCACATTTTTATGTTGTTGAAAACGGTTGGGGTCTGCCGTAGAAATCAATAATACTTTTTCAATTCCCGCCAAGGCTTTGTCAAGCGAAGCGGTGTCGTCAAAATTGCCAAGGCGAACCTCAACGCCTTTTTCTTTCAGATGCCGTGCTTTGTCTTCATCTCTTGCAAATGCCACGATATTGCCGGCTGTTGTATTTTTCAGCAAATGTTCTATGGTTGCTGTTCCCAAATGCCCTGTTGCTCCCGTTACTAAAATCATACTCTTTGTGTTTTTAAATTTTAATGAATACTTTTGTTTCACAAAGAAACTAATAATAGTTTCAAAACGTAACTTGTTACCTTTAGGTAACATTAAAATAGTGGTAACAAAATGGTAACTAACACAAGTCTTGATAAATGCACTGACTGCCCTGTAAGCGCTACACTTGAAATAATTGGCGGGAAATGGAAACCGATTATTTTATATTACCTCAGTTTTGGAACAAAACGGTTTGGTGAAATAGCTGTGCGTATTCCAACCATTTCAAGAAAAGTGCTGACCGAACAGCTAAAGGAACTGGAGAAGGACGGACTGATAGTGAGAAAAAAGTACAAAGAAATTCCACCAAGAGTAGAGTATTCGCTTACCAATTTGGGCAAAAGTCTATCTTCCGTGTTTGATGAAATGGCAGCATGGAGCAGGAAAAATGTTATACCAAAACGTTAAAGTTGCGTGCGATATTATATTTTGTCCGTTTGTTAGCTGGCTAAAAATTTGCAGGGCATGATGTATACGCTGCCAGGTTCGTTCCAATGGATCAAATAACAGCTCATGGGCCGTCCATTTGAATATGTCTACTCAACGGTAGCTTTATTTCTTTTCACCACTTTAATCAGTCCGTAATGGTTCATTTCCGCAATGTTATTAAAAAATGGTCTGACGTGGCCTAAAAATGCCATAAATTCCTGCGATTTCCTAAACCTATTTAGATGGTCCTCGGTCGAAGTCCACTCTATTCTCAATATGAAATTTTCAGGTTCCTCTTCACATTGTGTTAATTCATAACCAAGACAATGCTCAGCACTATCGAGTTGTTTAGAAGCCAATACATAGGCATCGATGAATTCGGCTTGTTTGCCAGAACTTATTGTGTAACGAATGTATTCTACTGTCATCACTTTTTTAGTTTATAAAAGTACAAAAATTCAATAGTTGCATTGTTTAAAAATAGAAATTATAACAACCACTTCCCACTATTAAGAAAATAATTGTAAGTCAGGTTTAATTTATCTAAATATTTCATAGACCGGTCGTGAAGAACCTTAGATGGTTTTCTGAAGTCTTTACAAGCAAAATATATTGTTTTTTCATTATCCGCGGTCTGCCTCCCTACGTTTAAATAGCCATCAAAGTCTTTAAGGCCAACCAATATGTTGTCTTCAATCTTATTGAGTAGTTCGTAGGTGTCATTATTTGGCATTCCGTTATTATTGTTTCCCTCATACTTGATGTCGACTTTCAAAATCCAAGGATGTGAGGCTTTACTGTCCCACTCAAGCAAAGTTGTATTGATCATGGCCACTAGAGGTAGTCCGTTATTAAGTTCTGCCAACGGTCTCGTATAAACGCAAATAGCGGTTCAAGTTTGAACTTAAACCGCTATTGCGTTTATAAATTGGCTGCTGGCTTTTTTTAACTGTGTAGATAATCTTCAGTGTTTTTAATGTCGGCATAGAAAAAGCTTAAACCTGCTAAAAATGCATTGTGCACATCAGCTGCCTTTACTCGGTTTCCATTTATTTCAAGGTCTCTTGTTGCACAGGCGTCTCCAATAACTGTACATTCAAATCCGTGATCTTTTGCAGCTCTTACCGTTGCATCTATACACATATGAGTCATCATTCCTGTAAACACCAACTCATTAATGTCATTGGATTTTAAATATTCCAAAAGGTCAGTACCTACAAATGCGTTCGGAGTATATTTTGTAATAAGCTTTTCTCCTTCTTTTGGCGCTACATTTTCGTGGATTTCAGCTCCTTTTGTTTCGGGCAGGAAAAAACCAATTTCTGGGGTTGCTGCAAGGTGTTGAACGTGAATGATTGTCTCATTATTCTTTCGGAATTGGGTTCTTCGATGAAGTTGACCACTCTGTACTGTTACAGTTCCTCTATCAACGGGTAAAATGCCCGACAACCCTAAGGCTTATCAGGAAATGGCTGCGTGCGCCCATCCAGATCAACGGAAAACTGCACAGGCGTAGAAAAGGTGTCCCCCAAGGTTCCCCGATCAGTCCTTTGCTGAGCAATATCCTTTTGGATGTGCTGGACAAGGAGCTGGAAAGCAGGCACCTTAGGTACGTCCGTTATGCCGATGATTTCAGCATCTACGCCAGGTCAAAGAAGGAAGCCAGAAAAATGGGCAACGAGATATACCTCTTTCTAAAAGAGAAACTCAAACTGCCCATCAACAGGGAAAAAAGCGGTATCCGAAGACCTTCTAACTTTGAGCTGCTGGGACACGCGTTTGTCCCGGTATACCAGAAGGGGGTAAAAGGAAAATACCAGTTGGTGGTGAAAGGGAACAGTTGGGAATCGCTCAAGCGCAAGCTCAAACAGATCACCAAGAAAACCAAGCCATACAATTTCGAAGAAAGGCTAAAGAAGCTGGCAGAGGTTTGGCGGGGATGGGTAAACAATTACCGCCTTGCCAGTATCCATGCAAAGCTGAAATCCCTCGATGAGTGGTTAAGAAACCGTCTCCGTTACTGTATCTGGCACGATTGGAAGAAGCCTGAGCGGAAACGCAAAAACCTGATTCGACTGGGCGTCGACCAAGACCACGCCTATGCATGGAGCAGAACCAGAAAAGGGGGATGGGCGGTTGCCCAAAGCCCAATTTTGACTACTACTATTACCCTTGTCACGCCTGAGAAGAAAAGGGTATGAATCCATGCTTTCCTATTACCTCAAAACGCAACCCTTAATCCGGTGAACCGCCGTATACGAGACCCGTACGTACGGTGGTGTGAGAGGCGCACCGATGGGCTTAACAGCTCATCGGCCGTCTACTCGATTGGGGTTAGTTTTTTATCAAGTTAATTATAAGCTTTATTATCAGTTCTCTCTGTTCAGGTAAACTTTGAGCTACAGCAAGAGCAAGAGCTACTAATGTGTTGTCTTCAATTTTCCTCTTTCCTTCTGAATTTAAGTGAAAATTATTTTGCTCAATGAACCATACAAAAATGAATGAACCAATTCTCTTGTTTCCATCACTAAATGGATGTCCTTTTATTATAGAATATAGCAGTTGCGCTGCTTGTTCTTCAACTGTTGGATAAGCTAGTTGTCCAAATACTGTTTGAGAAACACTTCCTAATATTCCTTCAAAGGAGTCATCTTTTTCATTCCCAAACACATTTGACGCTTCTCCCTTTTCTATTAATGATCTTTTAAGTTCCTTTATCGCCTCTTTAACATCTTTATAGTTTATGATATAGATAACATCCTCACTTAAGCCTTCCGTAGATAGTGCTTCCGTATCATACTTGTTAAGAAGCTCAAATGATTTAGAATAGTGACCTATGATTGACAGGAAACCTTCTGTTATTTGTTTTTGACTCTGAAATACTGTTTCGTTCAAACAATCAATTTTTTTCTCTAACTCTTTTATTTTTTCTGCCTTTGATTTGAGGAGTTCTTGATTTATTGAATATCCTTGAAGTAAATATTCTTTTAATTTACTAGTTGCCCATTTTCTAAATTCTGTTGCTAATGGAGATTTAACTCTATAACCTACTGATATAATTACATCAAGATTATAATGAAGAACTTCTCTTTCTATTTCTCTACCTCCTTCTGTTCGAACTTGTGCAATTTTTGCACTAGTTGAATCTTCATCAAGTTCACCATCTTTAAAAGCATTCTTTATATGTCTATTTACAACAGTTCTATCTCTTCCAAAAATATCAGCTATTTGAAGTTCAGTAGCCCAAATAGTATCTGCTCCTTTATCTAATACAACTTGATATTCTGTAGTGTCACTAGAGGGTTTGAAAGCGATTAGGGCTTTATTGTCATCCGTAATGTTATTTTTGTTGCTCATATCGATTTTACTCAAATTAACCCAACGGTTCTCAGCTATACGCAGGCAGGGATTTTAACCACTGTACTTCCTACAAAGAACTGAATTTTAAATTTACCACTTTCCTGTC
>CAMPJM010000280.1 GCA_946886805.1 uncultured Flammeovirgaceae bacterium
TTCGAAGTCAGCTTCAGGGGCATTGTAGATGTTAATTATTTGCTCTACAGGATTATCGCAACCTGTTAATAAATCCATCGCTGTCAAGCTAACCCTATATGCCCCTGGTTGGCCAAGGGAAAATTCAAAAAGTTCATTAATATCAATTGTGGTTTCAGTCTGTATTACTGAGTTATCTGATAATCGTAATAATCTCCACGTATATTCTGGTGTGGCGCCAGTTGGAACAGTTGTTTGGTTTGCAATTGAAAAATCGTAAGCATCGCCTACCATTTCACAAAAATCAACATTAGTGGTTATGTTCATTCCCGCTCCCTCATCAACGGAAATCTCCATCTTAGGTGTTGGAGCCTTTATTATTTCGATATCTTTGGTGAGCTTTGCAATGCAAGACCCAGCAACGTTATTGTCAGTAACCGTTAATGTGGCCTTATATATGCCAGGATATGTAAAATCCTTTGTACTAATATTTTTCCCTGTAATATTAGCTATTGGATCGGCTCCAAGGGGAACTTCAAAAGACCATTCATACGAATAACCATTTGGTGTTGAATTATTAAAAAACACTGTCTCCCCAGGGCAAAACTGTGAGCTTTCCGATCCTCCGTAAGAGCCTTCTCTAATCGTAAATTGCGGTTTAGGAGAATCTACAATGATAATTCTGGCTGTTGTATAAACAAATGCACTGTCACCATTGTTTAGATCCCCGTTAAGCGGATTAAAAGCGCCATCAGCCAAATTGACATCGTAAGGATTACATTGATTCCAATTTCTTAAAGTAACAACAAATTCTTTTCCAACATCAGCAATTGTTGTGGTTGAAGGCACATAAATATTGTCACTTATTTGTCCTGCAGAAGTTACTGGATAAACAGGAGGATTATTTTTAAAAGGATAGGTATGAGTGCTACCGTTCACTTCTACTCCTGGAATCCTGTTTAAAGGGTTACCTGTTCCGTACTCCCACTGAATCCATCTTGGTGCATCATTTGGCGTAGCGGTCTCATTTGGATCCATACAGTTCCATTGACTGTTATCCACAAAATTGATGTTTGCTGCATTTCCATAACACACTCTAAATACAAAAGGATCAATAGATAACTTACCATCTGCAGGGTTGTCAGTATCCCAGACCGTAATTTTTTGTTCTTGTTCAGTTTCTCCACATGGAACACCATTTGCTTCAACATAGGCTATTACTCTATATGTGCACACCCCCTCATCTTTTTGATAAGTATGGGTAAAAGTTTCCTGAAAATTGGGACTTGTAGCATCAATTCTATCCAAAGTTCCGTCACCCCAATCCACTACAACTTTAACAGGTAATTCCAAACCTGCGTACCGGATTTCCCACTCGGGGTCTATTGGAGCGCAGCCTTTAGAAAATTTCATAAAGTTTCCCTTATCAGCATAATTGCAAGACTGACCTAAAGCAGAAAAACTCAAACAAAAAATACAGAAGAAGCCTGCTATAACAAATAGAAAACATCTAGTGTTAGCTTTAGCCTTTTTACTTTCTTCCTCTCTTATAAATCTCATAGTTAAAAAGCATTCTATTGGTAATACAAGATTAGAAAAACCTGCGTCAGAAAAATAATCACAATATCATGTCTTATTACAGATGGTATGATTCTTTAGGTATTAGAAAATTAAATCAGCTCCACACATCCCGACGATCTGTTAAAGTTTAAATAATACAATTTTTACAATGAAATTTATCCTTTCTGACCTGCCGGGATTGATAAAATGACAATGCAACGGGCAATTATTGAAAATGCTAATTTTTCCAACATGCGAAATATTAATGCTGATAAATGAATTTTATAAAAATGAAGCAGAGCCGAAGGGACAGGAAAAGAGAACTTTGCGAAAGGATTTATACGTTGAATAACAGCGATTTAAACTATTAAATTCTTATTTATGGATAATTAAATCATATTCAATTAAAATATTAACCTTAATGCTTTAACTTTGTACCCCGTAACATCATTGGTAAGAATCTTTATACATGTCATCAACAAAATATATATTTGTTACGGGAGGAGTAACATCTTCTTTAGGAAAAGGAATAGTAGGTGCTTCACTCGCCAAACTACTGCAAGCCAGAGGCTTATCCGTAACCATTCAAAAATTCGATCCTTATATCAACATTGACCCCGGCACTTTAAATCCCTATGAACATGGCGAGTGTTATGTAACGGATGATGGAGCAGAAACAGATCTTGATCTGGGGCACTATGAGAGGTTTTTGAACACGCCCACTTCACAAGCCAATAATGTTACCACAGGGAGAATTTATCATAATGTGATCACCAAAGAACGTCAGGGGGAATACCTTGGGAAGACCGTTCAGGTGGTGCCTCATATTACGGACGAAATAAAAAGAAATTTTTATGCCTTGGGAGAAACGGGGAAGTTTGATATTGTTATCACCGAAATTGGAGGTTGTGTCGGTGATATAGAATCATTGCCCTTTATTGAAGCTGTCCGTCAGGCAAGATGGGACCTCGGCCCTAACAATTTTCTAGTAATACATTTAACGTTGGTTCCCTACCTGAAATCTGCAGGGGAATTAAAGACCAAACCTACCCAACATTCTGTAAAACAACTACTTGAAGCGGGTATTCAACCTGATATTTTGGTGTGTAGAACAGAAAAAAGACTTCCAACGGAGATAAGGAAGAAAATAGCTTTGTTCTGCAATGTTCATATTAATTCGGTTATAGAATCTATAGATGCTGAAACCATCTATGATGTTCCTTTATTGATGAGAAAGGAAAAACTGGATGAAAGGGTACTGACAAAATTAAAACTTGCACACAAGGGCGAACCTGACATAGAACAATGGAAGGATTTTCTTGGAAGACTGAAAAACCCTACGAATGATGTGAGAATAGGGCTTATTGGTAAATATGTAGAACTCCCAGACGCCTATAAATCAATCGTAGAAAGTTTCATCCATGCCGGCGCTGTAAATGAATGTAAAGTTCATTTGAAATGGATTTCTTCTGAAGAGATTAATAAAGAAAACGTAGCTTTCTTAACCAGCGACCTGGATGGTATTCTTGTGGCTCCTGGATTTGGGGAACGGGGACTTGAAGGGAAAATAGAGGCAGTTAAAATTGCGAGAGAAAATGGTCTTCCTTTTTTCGGGATTTGCCTCGGAATGCAGTGTGCCGTAATAGAATTTGCAAGGAATGTGCTGAAATTAGAAGGCGCAAATTCGACTGAAATGAACCTCACCACTCCCCACCCGGTGATAGATATGATGGAAGATCAGAAGAACATTACCATGAAAGGTGGAACAATGCGACTGGGATCTTATCCCTGTGAACTTCAAAAAGGAAGCAAAGCCTTTCAGGTCTATGGCAAATCTAAAATTAATGAACGGCACAGGCACAGGTATGAATTTAACAATCGTTACCTAAAGGCATTTAAAGAGGCTGGAATGATCGCATCGGGAATTAACCCCGACACGCAGTTGGTCGAGATAATGGAGATAAAAGACCATCCATGGTTCATTGGCAGTCAATTTCATCCGGAATTAAAAAGTACTGTATTGAATCCTCATCCCCTGTTTCTGAAATTTGTAAAAGCCTGTCTGGACTATAAGAAAGAAAAGGAATAATTTATGAGGGACCGATGTGCAAATGAAATGTTTGCTAATTTGAGTGCCTGCTAGTCATATTGGTACCGAAAAACGGATCGTGATTTGAAGGCGCTACTTATTTTAATTTTAAATGTTTAGTTTTGCACTTCAATTGAATAGTTGCAGCTCATAACGCACGACGACAGAAATATTAAATTCATTTCTTGAGTTAAAATAATACGACTGCAACAAATTTCCTACAAGACAAGGTAGGACTTAATTTAAATGTTTAATTTTGAAGCTTTATTAAAACTAATGGTAAAATAGACTCTCCGTTGGAGAGTCAAATTGCTAAATATAAAGGGTTTTCTGTCTAAGCCCCAAAACCTAATACCTATTACCTATTTTCCCATGGATAAAAACCAATTAACCGGTTTATTGCTAATTTCTATACTTGTATTTGGATACTTTCATTTCTTTGCACCTGAACCCAAACCGCTCGAGGAACAGGAAAAGGCAAAAACTACCCAGGTACAAGTAGATACCACTTCATCACCGGCATCACCTGTTATTATAGAAGACGATTCAATAAGACAAATCCAAAATCAACAAAAATACGGTGATTTTGCGCAGGCCGCCCAAGGCACTGAAAAAGAAATAGTTCTCGAAAATGAAGATGTAAAAATTACCTTTTCAACAAAGGGGGCTGCTATAAAATCGGTTCTACTGAAAAATTACCTGACTTATGATAAAAAACCATTGTACCTGCTCGATGAAAAGAGTAGCGACATGGATTATCTTATCAATACGAATAATACTACTATAAACCTTTCCGATTTATTTTTTAGCAGTGAAAATAGCAACACTGCGGTAAAAGAAGGTGATACCACGCAGATTGAATTTGAGATGCAACTCTCCGGTGGCAGATCCATCACAAAAATCTATTCCTTAGCGGGCAGCGGTTTTCAGGTAGGTCATGAAATCATATTGGATGGAATAAAAACAGACAATAACGGTATTAATTTTCAGTGGGTAAATAACCTGAAAGAAGTTGAGGAGCATGTAGAATTAAGTAGAAAAGTGACTACGGTTAACTACTACCTGGAAGAAGAAGGATTTGATTACTTAACGGAAGCGTCAACAGAAAGAGAAGAAGAAAGATTAACACTGCCTGCAAAATGGGTTTCTATGAAGCAGAAGTTTTTCTCTTCTGCAATTATCACTGAGAACCAATTTCAAGATTTGGTTGTAGCAACTGAAATTGACCCTGCGGATTCAAACACCGTCAAAACTGCTATGACGAGTTTTCTTCTCCCTCTTTCTAATAATAATGAAGCTACTCAGGTAAGGTTCTTTTTTGGGCCAAATAATTACAAAATTTTAAAAGATGTTGCTCCAGACTTCGAAAAAAATGTAAGTTTAGGATGGGGTCCTTTAAGCTGGATCAATAAGTTTCTGATCATTCCTATATTCCATTGGTTAGAAAACTTCATATCCAACTATGGGGTCATTATCCTGATATTGGTAGTAATTATAAAACTACTTTTATCACCGCTCTCTTATAAGTCATACCTTTCAATGGCTAAAACTAAGGTCTTAAAACCAGAGTTGGATGCCATAAAAGAAAAACATGGTGATGACATGCAAAAAGCTCAGGCGGAGCAAATGCAGTTATACCAGAAAGTGGGTATAAATCCTATAAGCGGTTGTATACCAATGCTATTGCAAATGCCGATTCTGTTGGCTATGTTTTACTTCTTTCCTAATTCTATAGAACTTAGACAAGAAGCATTCCTATGGGCAAGTGACCTTTCTACTTATGATACTATCTTTAATTTGCCCTTTACCATTCCATTTTATGGAAGCCACGTAAGTTTGTTTTGTTTGCTAATGACCGCTTCCCAGATATTGTATACCTGGTCAAATAGTCAAATGACCACGATCCAGGGACCTATGAAGACGATGCAGTACATTATGCCGGTAGCGTTCCTGTTTTTCTTAAACAGCTTCCCTGCAGGTCTTACATTCTATTACTTCGTATCCAACGTCTTCACTTTCGGACAGCAGGCAATTATCAAAAACTTCATTGATGAAGATAAGATAAAAGCAGTATTGGAAGAGAACAAGAAGAGGAACGTCAATAAGAAAAAGTCTAAATTCCAAACCAGGCTTGAAGAAGCAATGAAAGCAAGCAAAGAAACTAAAAAACCTAAAGCAGAGACAAAGAAGAA
>CAMPJM010000281.1 GCA_946886805.1 uncultured Flammeovirgaceae bacterium
GGTTAAATAAAATCCTAATTTTCAATGATTTTTAGTTGTTAAATTTAATTTCATACAACGAGTTATCGTTGATAAAATTTCTATGTTAACCCAATATAAAGTTTTAAAAATAGTGTCCATTATTTATATACTATAAGTCGGAAAGTTGGATTTCAATCATTAAATTTGACTGTTTATTTCCCTGAAAATCTTTACCCTATATTAATTGTCTAAAATGAAAAAAAAAGTTTTAATGCTTGGCTGGGAATTCCCTCCGGTGATTAATGGTGGATTAGGAGTAGCTTGTTTAGGAATAGCTAAATCACTATCAGAATATGTAGATTTAACCATTATCCTTCCTAAAACAGATCCTGAATTTATCGTTAAAAATGTGGGGTTGATAGGCCTTAACAACATTGATTTAAAAGCATTACTTCAAAATGAAAAAAACTTTGTCGAGAAGATTTATAAAGGAACAGAAACAACTGTCACTGCCTATGATTCATTTTCAGAAGCAAAGTATATTAATATAAATTTTGACCCCTATTATAATTTATCCTCTTCGGAAATTACAGACACAGAAATAAAGCATACGGATATTCATACCCAAACCGATCACACTGAAAAGATTGTTCGGGAAGAGGACAAGAACCTGAAGCAGGAACTGATAATTGAAGAGTTTTTGAATGCATTTCATCACGGAGAATTGTATGGAAAAGATGTAATTCAAAAGGTGATCCTCTATTCAAGGTATGTTTTGAAAATGGTTTATGAACGGGAATTTGATATTATTTACGCACATGATTGGATGACTTTTTTAGCGGGGATAGAAGTGAAATTCAAAACAGGAAAGCCATTGGCGTTACACGTCCACGCATTGGATTATGATAGGGGAGGGCCAGATAGCCGGGGTTGGATTTATGACCTTGAGAAATATGCGATGCAGCATGCCGACGTGATTATACCCGTCAGCAAATACACCGGTGATATAATAGAAGGACATTATGGAATAGACAGGTCTAAGATTTTTCCTGTGCACAATGGAGTGGATGTAGTGGAAACCTACAGGGAAGATAAAGCATTTCCTGAAAAGCTCGTGTTGTTTTTAGGTAGGGTGACAGGGCAGAAAGGACCGGAGTTTTTTCTTGAAGTAGCATCTAAGGTTTTTGAAAAATACAAAAAAGTGAGGTTTGTGGTTGCAGGAACCGGAGACAGGCTGAAACGATTAATTGAGACAGGTGCCTATAGACAAATAGGACATAAATTTCACTTTACAGGGTTTCTTGACAAAGAGAAAGTACACAAATTATTGGCAATGGCTGATGTGTACTGCATGCCTTCTGTTTCAGAGCCGTTTGGTTTATCTGCCCTGGAAGCAGCACAGTTTGGAATTCCCATGGTTATTTCAAAACAATCAGGTGCTGCGGAAGTTTTGAATGGTGCGTTAAAAGCAGATTACTGGGATGTTGATTTAATGGCGGCGCATATCACCTCATTGTTAGAAAGTAAAAGGCTTGTAAATAAAGTAGTAAAGCAAGGATATAAAGACCTTGAAAGCTTAAGCTGGGACCACTCGGCCGGTAAAATACTTACTGCGTTCAATACAGTAATGAAATAGCATTCGTCATTTTTTTAACTATACTTAAACCACGTAATATGCCCTCAGTATGTATTTATTTTCAGGTACATCAACCAAATAGGTTAAAACAGTATACATTTTTTGATCTTGGAAAGGATCATTTTTATGAGAATGACCTCTTCAATGCTGAGGTAATAAACAAAGTTGCTGAAAAATGTTATTTGCCCGCCAATAGGATGATGTTGGATTTGATTCGGAAATTCGATGGGAAGTTCAAAATAGCCTATTCCTTAAGCGGTGTTTTTATTGAGCAATTAGAACACCATCGGCCAGACGTTCTTCAGTCGTTTATTGATCTTGCAGATACAGGCTGTGTGGAATTTTTAGGGGAAACTTACTATCACTCTTTGAGTTATTTTTATTCAAAAAAAGAATTTAAAAGGCAGGTTAAGCTTCATAAAAAGTTGATTAAAAAATACTTCGGCCAAAAACCGAAAGTTTTTAGAAACACGGAGCTGACTTATAATAATGAAATGGCCGGGTATCTTGAGAAGATGGGCTATGAAGGGGTTATTACAGAAGGCGTGGATTGGCATTTGAATGGTAGGTCGCCAAATTCTTTCTATAAGGCTCCTAATGCGGGGGACATAAAAGTAGTGCTTAGAAACCACAGATTATCAGACGATATAGGCTTTCGGTTTTCCGATAAAAACTGGGCAGAGTACCCAATAAACGCTGAGAAGTTTTCAAATTGGATTTCTGAAAGTGAGGGAGATGTTGTAAATCTTTTTATGGATTATGAAAGTATAGGGGAGCATCAATGGGAGGATACAGGAATATTTCATTTTTTCAGAGATCTTCCAGAAAAAATATTGAAGCATAAAGATGTTCAATTTGTAATGCCCACAGAAGCTGTCAGGAAATATAAAAGCCGCTCTATATATGATGTTCATGAGCCGATCAGTTGGGCAGACCAGGAAAGGAACCTCTCCGCCTGGAATGGGAATAACCTTCAAAAGGAAGCCCTTCAAATGGTCTATGGTCTTGAAAAGTTAGTTAAAACTTCCAGAAATATTGACTTAATTCATATTTGGTCCAAATTACAGACATCAGATCATTTTTATTATATGTCTACTAAATTGAGTACTGATGGTATGGTCCATAATTATTTTAGTCCGTACAGTTCTCCTTATGATGCTTATATTTATTATATGAATGCACTTTCTGACTTGGAAATAACCCTAAATACTAGAAATCGAAAGAAAAATTTAGCCGTTTTAGAGAATGGACTTAAGGATAAGGACGTTTTGGCCAATAGCAGTATTACTGAAATAATGCTTAAGGGAAAAAAAGGAAAAACGAAATACAGTAATGATCCTGTTGAAAAAGAAAAAGTAAAGGCCAAAAAACTGGTTAAGAAAATATAGTAGTTCATTTTAAGATTTACTTTTTAAAGAGGTTACTATTGAGGTCGGGGTTACTAATCCCGACCACCGGTTAAGTTACTCCTCAGAAATTTGTTTGGTCCACAATCATCCAAAATTTACCGTCTAACATTCAACATCTACCATCTCCGGTCTAAAATCTCTCGTCTATTACAACGCTCTTTCGGATTTGCAATCCGGAAGCCTTACCCATGGATTTGTAATCCATTTGCGATACATTTAAAAATGCATTAGAAATGCTATAATATGAGGTCGGGATTACAAATCCCGACCAGCGGTGAGAATAGATCCGGGAAGGTGCTTCTATTGAAGGATTTACGTAAATCACTCTACTTCATTTCGGTTTTACTGAAGCTTATATAACCAAAAAAACATCCGAAAAAAGCCATTCCCGGACCTGTTCCGGGATCCCTCTAAATAACAGCCGAGTTTATCCCTTACCGTCTTAAAGATATCTGCTCCCCCAGAAATATTTGCTTGCTTCACTATTCTGCCTTTATATTTCCACCCAGAGTCTCCTTTTCAATGAACCTGAGTAAAGAAACGCGATCATAAGTATCCGTGTTTCGTATAACCTGCAACCTCTTGCTTAGCTCTACGATCTAATATCTATAGTCTACAGTCTACAGTCTCCTGTCTAACATCTACCGTCTAAATCTCCAGTCTATTACTTCTTTTTCAACACAAGTGCTGTTCTGTTGGTCAGGTAAATGCTTAAAAAATTCTTGCCGTCTATCTCCTGACTAGCATAATCGATTTTTGTGTCAACCCTGCCAAAACCACCAAACTGAGCATCATCACTTGACAAGATAGTTTTATAGATACCTTTCTCTGGCAATTGGAATTTATAGTCAAAAATTGAATTATTAGGATGAAAATTAAAGATAAATATAAGGCCTGCTCTATGGAAGATAATAACATTGTTAGTGCTGTCCATATTTAGCTGATTAATATCCTGAGTTTCTAAAACATTATATTTCTTGACCAATGCTATCATGGCTTGATCAAAATTTCCCAAAAACTCATATTTCAATTCCTTATTGTCGACCAGCGACCATTGTCTTTTAGCATATTTATAACTCCAGGAATTTCCTTCTCTCGGAAAATCAACCCATTCAGGGTGCCCAAATTCATTTCCTATAAAGTTCATGTAGCCTTCGCCTCCAAGCGTAATGGTGAACAGTCTAATGAGTTTATGTAAAGCTATTCCTCTGTCGATGATAATATTTTGATCATCTTTTTTCATGTGGTAGTACATCTCCTTATCCATAAGATGAAAAGCAATTGTTTTATCCCCCACAATAGCCTGGTCATGTGATTCGGCATAGGCGATTGTTTTCTCTTTATATCGCCTGTTGATCATCATATTCCACATTTCAAAAATATTCCATTGCTCATCGGATTTTTCTTTCAAGTATTTAATCCAAAAGTCCGGAATTCCCATTCCTAAACGAAAGTCAAATCCAATTCCACCTTCTTCGGGAAGCCTGCATAAACCCGGCATACCGCTCATGTCTTCAGCAATAGACAAGCAATTAGGATTGATCGTTTTCATAAGCGTATTCGCCAATTGCAGGTACAGCACCGCATCTTTATCTACCCCATTGTAAAAGTATTTTTCGTAGTGATCAAATGCGAGATTGCCATGGTGTTCATATAACATAGAGGTGACACCATCAAAGCGAAAACCGTCAAAATGAAACTCTTCAAGCCAATACCGAATGTTGGAAAGTAAAAACTGCTTGACTTCTTTCTTACTATAATCAAAGAGCATGGAGTCCCAATCAGGATGCAGCCCTTTGCCACCATCATGAAAATATTGATATTGGGTGCCATCAAATTGGTTGAGGCTTTCGGCAATATTTTTGACCGTGTGGGAATGAACAATATCCATCACCACAGCAATCCCTGATTTATGAGCTTTGTCAATTAAGTTCATCAGGTCTTCGGGAGTACCAAATCTACTTGACGGTGCAAAGAAGTTTGAAACATGGTATCCAAAAGATCCATAATAGGGGTGCTCCTGAATCGCCATTAATTGAATCACATTATAACCTGCTTTTTTTATTCTCGGTAATACATGCTTGGTGAATTCATTGTAAGAAGTTACCTTTTCTTCTTCTAAAGAGATGCCAATATGCGCTTCATAAATCAAAGGGGCTTTATTGATCTGTTTTAAGTCAAGTTTGGTGTCGGACCACTTAAATGTGGTGCGGGGATTCCAAAACTGTCCCACAAAATCATAGCTTTCCTTACTTTGAACAACCCTTTTGATATAAGCCGGGATTCTGTCTAAATGTCCATTTTTAGCATGTACGTGAACTTTAATTAAACTTTCATGGACGAGTTTCTTTTTGTGATCTTTATCAGAAAGAAATATCTCCCAAACCCCATCTTCTTTTCTTTCCAGTGGGTGAGATTCCCTGTTCCAATCATTGAAGTCTCCCGTCAGAAACAATGCATGCGCTTCCGGTGCCCATTCTCTGTAATACCAGCCTTTTTTATCCGGGTCATAATTAAAGCCCAAAAACTTATGTGCATTAGCAAACGCTAACAAATCGCCATGACTCTTTTTGATTGCTTTTAGCGTTGTCTGGTAATTTTCTATTCTTTCATAAACAGCCGCCTGAAAAGGCTCTAGCCATAAATCATCATGTACTATGGTGTAAGGTGCTTTGGGCATTGTGGTATAAATAAGGTTTAAAAAGTTTAAAAAAGCTTTAAAAATTATAGCCTGTATTAGGAAGTTGCAGACTATTATCCACCTTATACGGTATATTCGCAAATATAGATAAGTTCG
>CAMPJM010000282.1 GCA_946886805.1 uncultured Flammeovirgaceae bacterium
TGAATGAAGATTTAGTTGGAAAAAGTTTAGCAGTCACTACCACCAACGGAACCTTAGCAATTACAAAATCCAAAAAGGCCGTTCAGGTTTTAATAGGTTCATTTTTGAATATCTCAGTTCTGGCGGAGTATCTTTTAACACAACCTCACGACGTCCTTATTTTATGTGCAGGCTGGAAAGGCAAATTTAACCTTGAAGACACCTTGTTTGCTGGAGCATTAGCCCAAAGACTTTGTACAGAATTTAAAGAAGCTTGCGATGCTCCTTTAGCTGCTATCACATTGTACGATGTCGCCAAACATGATATGTTAGGTTTTTTGTCCAACTCATCGCATGTAAAAAGGTTACAAAAGCTAAATATTCATGAAGACATCGCCTTTTGTTTGCAAGAAGACCTTTACCCGGTAATCCCAATACTGAAAAAAGGCAAATTGGTTCAATTAAAATTAACGCCTGAAGTAGTCAATAACAAGCCCTATTAGGTACCTGTCAATTATAAGTTTTTTGGAGAGTTCTTAAAAAGATAAAAAGCTAAAGCATAAAACCTCCTCCAGACGCGCTCTAGGCAAAAGTACAAAATCTACATAACCCTCTGCCGTTCATATTTTATACCTTTGCGTTCTTTGCGTTTTTTTTCCTTACTTAATCTTTGCGTGAAAGCTTTACCTATCCAACTATTTTAATTTAGGATTATTAAGGTGCCTATCACTATCACGTTGATCTTTTTTCGCCATATTTTTGTGGAAAGCCTTGGTTAAATCTACGCCAGTTTGATTAGCTAAGCATAAAAGAACCCAAAGAACATCGGCCATTTCATCCCCTAAGTCTAGCGCTTCATCCGACTTTTTAAAGGATTGCTCTCCGTATTTCCTGGATATGATCCGCGCAACCTCCCCTACTTCCTCGGTAAGAATCGCCATATTTGTCAATTCACTGAAATATCTGACTCCCTTTGTTGTGATCCACTGATCTACGATTTTTTGTGCTCCTTCCAAGGTAAGGGGAGTAGTTTTTTTATCTTCCATTTTTTGATTTGATGATTGATGATTGATGAGTTATGATTTGGTGATTGATGATTTGGTGATTTGGTGATTTATGGAAATTCGAATCATTTCCACGATTTCAAAGGAATTTAACACAACTTCTTATTTTTCTTCTTTCCGAACATTCGCTGAATCATAAACCTTAAATTTTAAACGTTGAACCTTGAACTTTAAACCTTGAACTTTAATCAGTCTTCTACACCTTATTTTTAGTATCTATAACTATCGTAACCGGCCCATCATTGACCAAAGCGACTTTCATATCTGCTCCAAACTGTCCTGTTTTTATTGTTCCTGGTAGTTGCTGATTTAATGCTTTTATAAATTCTTCATAGATCGGAATAGCAATCTCTGGTTTTGCTGCTTTAATATAGGAAGGCCTGTTTCCTTTTTTAGTACTGGCGTGTAACGTAAACTGGCTAATAAGCAGTATCTCCCCTTTCGTCTCAACAAGGCTTTTGTTCATTGCACCTTCTTCGTCTTCAAAAATCCTGAGGTTCACAATTTTTTTGCTCAACCACTGAATATCAGAATCCCCATCCTCGTTTTCTATTCCCAAAAGAACCATCAACCCCTTTCCTATTTTATTCGTAAGTTCCTGATTTATACTAACGGATGCTTCAGAGACTCGCTGAATAACTGCTATCATTTCTCATTTTTAATTATATTGTCCAAAATTTCTTCTTAGGAACCTATATTTTGATTATCTGATCGGATTCAAATATATAAAAGCCGTTTAGTTCTTGTTTCGCTATCTTAAACATTCCTACTGCTATTGCCGATGCTTGAATGGGCATATACTTTTTTAAGGGGCCTATAAAGAGAGGAGATAATATTTTAGAAAAAATAACAGCAAGCTTCTCCCCGAATCTCTTTTCTTTTCTGTCGCCGAGAATCAGGGAAGGGCGAAATATATTAACACCCTGAAAAGGAACACTACTAATGGCTACTTCTATTTCACCCTTGACTCTGTTATAAAATATTTTCGATTCTATATTTGCTCCCATGGCAGAAACCAAAAAAAACTGTTTGGCTCCATAAGATTGGCAAAGTTTGGCGATTTCTAATGGATAATGAAAATCTACTTTATAAAAAGCGTCTTTGGATCCGGCTTTTTTCATAGTAGTTCCAAGGCAACAATAAATATGGTCAGCAGTTAATTTATCTCCCAGCTGATTCAAATTATCAAAATCTGCGATGATTGTTTCAAGCCGGGAATCGTGTACTTCAAGCTCCCGTCTTACAACAGCTTTCACCTTTGTATAGTAATTATTACTTAATAGCAACGATACCAATTCACTCCCCACCAAACCTGTAGC
Organism: uncultured Flammeovirgaceae bacterium; assembly: GCA_946886805.1. The sequence continues at coordinate 2,363 of CAMPJM010000282.1, forward strand.
ACCTACAACCAAAGCCGTCTTCTTAGTTTCCATGTGTTTATTTTTTATCACCCATTATCCTTTGAAGCAATTTTTTAAAATTTTCTATTTCCAAACGACCCTCAGGTTCAATCTTTGTTATTTTTACATTCCCTCCTTCTTTCTGTAAAAGAAATGAAAAGATATAGGCATCATCTACATTGAACCATCCTGAAATGGTCGAAAATCTTAAGTCATTAAATATAAGTCCATTACTCGTTTTTTCCAATTCATAAAACCCTTTCGAGAATTTAACCAGCTTTTCCACTTTATCATTAGGTAAAAATTCTCTTAACAAGGCTTCATTTCTTGGTATGGAAGTTAAGCGGAGATTGGCAGAACCATCCAACAATGAATAATAGCCCACCAAATACTGATCTTCAGCTTTTATGATTACCGACCATAAAAGATTTGTAAAAGGTGCAGGAGTTGTCATTTTTTCGATATAAGAAATCTCCTGTCGTTGAATCTTTTCAATTAGCATATGTTCGATATGCCATTTGTTCAAACAGGTCAATAGCAGGTATATCTGGCTTATCAGTAACGAAATCTTAATGATCTTTTTTCTTTTAACAACATCTTTCCCTTTTGATAAAACCAATAAGCAGCCTATAAGTAAAGGAAGGGTATAAACAGGATCTATTACAAAAATGGTGTTGAATGCTACCCGATAATCGGAAAAAGGATAAAATATTTGGGTTCCATAATTGGTAAAAATATCTAAAAGTGGATGGGTTACAATGCACCAGAACGATAATATTAGCCAACTCTTGTACGAGACAGCGCTATCTGAATGCAGTTTATGAATAAGGTAAGCAAGTAGCGGGGAAAATAGTACTGCAAAAAATATAGAATGAGTGAGGCTTCTATGAAAGAGCAAACTTTGGAAATCACTCAAAAATAAGGATGACAAAACGTCAAGATCGGGAATAGTTCCTGCAACCGCTCCCCATATCATAGCTTTATTACCAACTTTCCTTCCTAAAATAAATTCACCTACAGCAGCACCTAAGGCCATTTGCGTAAGTGAATCCATACTCGGTAGATTTAAACTAAATTGAAAAATATTTTTTCCCTCATGACCATTATCTTACCAAGTCATTCGCTTTTAAATCAACTATTGGACAGATTCTGTTTTTCCCAAGCCTCAAATGCTTCTATGTCCTTTCTTAAAGAAGAAAAAATCCAAACCATAATAGAGGCATCATCCAATAATCCCAGGGCAGGAATAAAATCAGGCACCAAATCAAGGGGCATCACAAAATATACGATTCCCGCAGTCAACATCAGGATACTTTTCCACGGCAATGCTGTGTATTCCTTATTTTTGAAAGCTTTAATCATTCTCAAAGCGGTTCCTATCTTGAGCATAAATTGATCAAACTCTTTGTTTTCGCTTCTTAACTTAAGAATTTTGTCTTTAGCTGTAACAATCAAATCCTGAAGTTTCTGAGGGTCTTTTATTATTTGCCTTGCCCGCTCCGTTGCATTTTGAAAAAACGAAGCTATTCTTCCTGAATTTGGGTTAGTTGATTCCATATAAATATTTTTTTGGCTGCGTCTAAACTAAAACACCTGCCTAATTTCATTTTTTATTTCTGATAAGGCCATAGTTACCGGATCTATTTCCTTTTCTGCCATCATCTTAAAAATCTGCTTTGCCAGATCCAATGATTTTGCGTCCTCCTGCAAGGCATGCCCGGCCTGGTTTATAACTGCTATTACCTCTTCCTTCACATTAACCACCAGCTTCCAGGCATTATCAGTCATATAAACCTGCTGCGAGAGGTTATGGTTATATTCATTTCTTATTTCTGAAAGCAGTATATGCTGGAATTGTTTAGCATTATAGGAAGAATCGTTAAGTCGCATCACCAAATTATTAGGGCTTATCCTTTCTAAAAAGAGGCAAATTCTTTCATAGGCTTGTAATCTTATGGGAAGGATGATATCCCTGTTCTTCATTTTCAAATCAACAAGACTACGCTCTAACTCCTTATTGGTAAAAGATTTAACCGTTAAATACATTCCATACAGTACAATTGCTGCGGGAATTATTAATTTTGCCAATTCAGCAAGTATTTCCATGTTGTTCTCTAAATAAATTTATAATTTTTCAATTTAAATACATTCCTCCTCAAGATGCAAATAAAATAGATATTAGATTGAAGATTACAGGTCGGAAAATTGAAGATTAAGGATTACAGACGGGTGATTCGAGGTTGGAAAATTGATGGAAGGTTTAGACTATTTTTATAATTCTATCATTCTATCATTCGCTAATCGACACATTTACACATTTGCCCATTTACCCATTGGCATACTTGCACATTCTTCTTTTTTATTTATAATTTTGACAAATGCAGGAACGGAAGTTTAAATTATGGTTTTTACTTTTAATATCAACAGTTATCCTGTTTTTTCTGAATATATCTCTTGGCTCTGTAAAAATACCACCTGCTTCTATTTTGTCTATCTTAACCGGGGGCGATGTTAAAAATGAAGCCTGGCAATATATTTTATTTGAGTTCCGGATTCCCAAAGCAATCACGGCTATTTTGGTAGGTATTGGACTTTCTATAAGTGGCTTGCAAATGCAGACTCTGTTTCGAAATCCTCTTGCCGGCCCTTTTGTTCTGGGAATAAGTTCGGGTGCAAGTTTAGGTGTTGCTGTTCTGATACTAGCAGGCTTTAGCATCAGCACTTTTATTGGAATTGATTTTTTAATTGGTAGCGGTCTGGAAGTCGTAGCGGCTATTTTCGGTGCCTCTTTTGTTTTGTTATTGGTCATGCTCGTTTCCACGAGAATAAGAGACAGCATGACCCTTCTAATCGTTGGCCTCATGTTTGGTAGTGCCACAGGCGCCTTGGTAAGTGTATTACAGTTCTTCAGCAACAAAGATCAACTACAAGAATACTTGCTGTGGACCTTTGGAAGCCTAGGTGGTTTAAGTTGGCAAGAAATCACAATTTTCACTCCTGTAGTTTTGTTAGGTGTTGCTTTGTGTTATTTTTTTGTAAAACCTTTAAATGCTCTTTTGCTGGGCGAAAGATATGCCCAAAGCATGGGGGTAAACCTGGAAAAGTCTAGATTTTGGATCATCATTTCCACAAGTATTTTAGCAGGTAGCATTACTGCTTTTTGTGGCCCTATTGCTTTCGTGGGAATTGCAGTTCCACACCTCACAAGGCTACTATTCAATACTGCCGATCATAAAGTATTAATTCCTGCAGTGGCCGTAAGTGGGGCTATCTTAATGCTGGTCTGCGATATTATTGCACAAGTTCCTTACACCGACAGCACCTTACCCATAAACGTTATAACTTCCCTATTTGGAGCACCAGTGGTTATTTGGATAATTTTAAGGGGTAAAAATATCAGTAAATCTTTTTCCCAATGAGTAGCGAAAAGCC
>CAMPJM010000283.1 GCA_946886805.1 uncultured Flammeovirgaceae bacterium
GCTCTAAGCCTATCTTTATCTTTAGCCAACATAGCCTTTTTTATATCCGCTTCAATAGTTTGCTTTAGGTTCATCTTTGTTTATGATTTTGTTTAGTGATATCACCCGTATATGATGAAGTATGACGACCCCGCCTGGTAATGTTTTTTTACGTAAACCAGGTGTCATTTCAGTACTACCCTAGAAAGTATCAAAAGACTTCATCAGAATGGTATTTTTGGGTATTGATGATACAAAGTTATAATAAATATGCTTAAACTCTTTATTCAAGCTGTTTTCCTATTAAAGAAATCTTAAATTTGTTAGAAATAATATTCAACTGCATTTATAATTTTAATTTACCGGACCTCAGGCATCCCAGATAATTATGACCAGACTCAGTGTAAACATCAATAAATTTGCTACCTTAAGGAATGCCCGAGGTGGCAATAATCCGAATTTACTCCAAACCGCTTTAGATTGTGAAAATTTTGGCGCCCAGGGAATAACGGTACATCCCCGCCCGGACGAAAGGCATATTCGCTACAACGATGTCCTGCAATTGAAAGATCACATCAAGACTGAATTCAATATCGAAGGGTTTCCAGACAAAAGGTATATGGAACTTGTTTCGTTGACAAAGCCGGCACAAGCAACATTGGTTCCTGATCCTCCTGATGCTATTACTTCAAATGCCGGCTGGGATACCATCAAAAACCGGGATTTTCTTTCGGATATTGTTTCCCAATTACAAAGTTTGGGCATAAGAACTTCAATTTTTGTTGATCCGGTGGAGAAAATGATCGAAGGAGCAAAACAAACGGGAACCAACAATATTGAACTCTATACTGAGAGCTACGCAAGAAATTTCCATATAGACAAACAATCGGCTATTGCTCCATATATAAAATCCGCGTCCCTGGCGGCCTCTATCGGCTTAAAAATAAATGCAGGACATGACCTGGACCTAGAAAACCTTTCTTATCTAAAACAAAACATTCCCTATCTCGACGAAGTATCAATTGGACATGCGCTTGTTTGTGATGCAATCTATCTGGGGTTAGAAAATACTATTCAACTATATTTACGGCAATTACAGGTCGAGTCCTTTAGTTGAGAAAAAAAGTTGAGAAGAAAATATTAATACGATCGGGAGGTGCACAAGCAATTTTTATAAGCTGTTAAAGTCAGATACTAAACTTTTAAGAATGGAACTTAATTACAAAGCAATAGGAGAAGGGAAACCCATCATTATTTTACATGGTGTGTTCGGTTCATTAGACAATTGGTTGACCGTTGGTAAAAAGCTTTCAGAAAGCTTTAAAATTTATCTGTTAGATCTAAGAAATCATGGCGACTCTTTTCATGACGAAGAATTTACGTATGAAGCTATGTCCGATGACCTTGTAAATTTTATTAAGCATGAAAAAATAGATAACCCTGTGATAATTGGTCATTCGATGGGAGGGAAAGTAGCCATGAAATTTGGAGTAAACCATCCTGAGTTGTTTGATAGACTTATAATAGTTGATATTGCACCGCGAGCCTATCCCCCACATCATCAAAATATACTTAAAGGATTAAATTCAATAGACTTAAAAGCGCTGAAATCCAGAAAGGAAGCAGAAGAACAACTTGCATCCTATGTACCTGAAATTGGTGAAAGACAGTTCCTCTTAAAGAATTTGAAAAGAGAGGGTGAAAATTTTATGTGGAAATTAAATTTACCCGTTATCACAGAAAAGATAAATAATGTTGGCGAAGGTCTTGAGGATAAACTCGCAACAGATAAACCTACTTTGTTTATCCGCGGTGAAAATTCTGATTATATAACCAACAAGGATAATATTTCGATTGTGGCTTTTTTCCCAAATTCAGAAGTGAAAACTGTGAAAAATGCCGGGCATTGGGTCCATGCCCAAAACCCTGAAGCAGTTATTGAACTCGTTACCGAGTTTGTTCACAATTAAACAAACGTTTTTCTATTTTAATATAAGAATGGGAGGATCATTTACTTCGAAAAAAATAAATGATGAGGGACAAAACTATGCTTAAAATAATGCTTGATGCCAAAGGAAAATAAAATGTAAAATTTTCCTTTTTGATTAAAATATCGCCAGGGAGCTTCCCGAGAAAAGGTATATCATCAAAAAAGTAGACGACTAAACCAATGATGGCGATGACTATTCCGATAATTATTAAGTTCAGACCCATTTTATTTCCAGGCTTTTTCATTTTGACCTTACTGTAATCTGCTATAATCTAAAAAGAAATAATTCCACTCACATGAATTCTTTTGAAACCAAAGGTAAGCTTTATTTAATTCCGACTGTAATAGCAGCTGATACCGTTAAAAACGTAATTTCCCCGCAAATAGTGACTTGTGTTTCAAATTTAGATTATTATTTAGTTGAAAACCTACGTACGGCGCGAAGGTTTTTAAGTGAAATGAAAACTACTTTACCAGAGCTCCGGTTGCCAAAGGCCATAGAGGAAATTCACTTTGCTGAACTGTCGAAAGATACTTCTCCTGATGAAGTAATGAAGCTTCTGGAGCCAGTTTTAAATGGTACAGATGCCGGGGTAATTTCAGAGGCAGGCTGCCCCGGAGTAGCAGATCCCGGAGCATTAGCTGTGCATTATGCCCACCGATTAGGCATAAAAGTTGTTCCTCTCGTTGGGCCATCCTCAATATTATTAGCACTAATGGCTTCAGGATTTAGTGGCCAGTCATTCACCTTTCATGGATATCTGCCTATTGAAAATAAGGAAAAGGCAAAAGTGCTTAAAAAGTTGGAAGCAGATGCACAAAAGCTAAAGCAAACTCAAATATTTATGGAAACGCCTTATAGAAATAACAAGCTATTTCAGGATATTTTACAAAACTGCCACCCTGAGACGCTATTATGTGTGGCAAAAGACATAACAGGTAAAAACGAGTTTATTGCTACGAAATCTATAAAAGAGTGGAAAAATCATCCGCTTGATTTGCATAAGATCCCAGCAATATTCATGCTTTATTGAACTTAAAGAAAATTGTAATACCCTTCCTGAAAAAACCAATTTTGTTTTAGGTCTTTTTAACCTAAATTTGTGACTTAATTTAATTCTGAACTTATACATATAAATATGGCCTATTTATTTACTTCTGAATCCGTTTCAGAAGGACATCCCGATAAAATTTCTGATCAAATTTCCGACGCTATATTAGATGCCTTATTAGCACAGGATCCGAATTCAAGAGTAGCTTGTGAAACATTTGTTACTACAGGCTTGGTGATAGTGGGAGGTGAGGTAACAACTAACGCCTATGTGGAAATACCTGATATTGTAAGGGCTACTATTAAAAAAATAGGCTATACCAAAGACGACTACAAGTTTGATGCAGAATCATGCGGAGTAATGGTAACACTTCATAGCCAATCTGCAGATATTGCTCAGGGTGTGGATGAGAAAGATGATAAAGAACAAGGCGCTGGCGATCAGGGAATGATGTTTGGCTATGCTTCCAAAGAAACACCGGAGTACCTGCCGATGGCACTGGCTTATTCCCACAGGTTAGTTCAGGAACTTGCAAAAATCAGAAAAGAGCAAAGTTCTTTGATGCCATATTTAAGACCTGACGCAAAAGCACAGGTTACTATTGAATATAACGAAGAGGGCACTCCTCTTAGAGTTCATACGGTGGTGGTATCGACTCAGCATGATGATTTTGTGAAACCAGAAAACGAAAGTGCGGAAGCAAGAAGAGCTGCTGACAAACAAATGTTAGATAGAATTGCAAAAGATGTAACAGAAAATGTAATTAAAAAAATAATTCCATCGGACTTGCTAAAAGATACCGTTTTTCACATTAACCCTACCGGTAAATTTGTGATTGGAGGCCCCCATGGAGATGCCGGGCTTACAGGAAGAAAAATAATTGTCGATACCTATGGAGGCAAAGGCGCACATGGAGGAGGAGCATTTTCTGGTAAAGATGCTTCCAAAGTAGACAGAAGTGCTGCGTATGCCGCAAGACATATCGCTAAAAATATGGTTGCTGCGGGAATTTCTGATGAAATACTCGTTCAGGTTGCGTATGCCATAGGCGTTGCAAAGCCGGTTTCTTTAAACGTAAATACCTATGGGAAATCAAAATTAGGTTTATCGGATGTAGAAATTGCGGAAAAAATTGAAGCTATTTTTGATATGAGGCCGAAAGCAATAATTGATAGATTAGGTTTGAAGAATCCTATCTTCTCTGATACGGCTGCTTATGGACATATGGGAAGAAACCCTTACAAAAAAGAAGTGGCTATTGAAACAGTAGAAGTACGAAACAACGGAAACTCAAAAGAAGTGATTCATAAAAAAGAAAATAAAGAATTTGAATTCTTTACCTGGGAGAAGTTGGATTATGTAGACAAAATTAAAGGTGCTTTTAATTTATAAGCCGTATTGGTAGATCACCTAATATTTCCGGGAGCAACCTACTGTTCCATTACAAAATTAGTGTAAAGAAAAAGGGTCAATAAAATGACCCTTTTTTTATGTGGTTAATATCAGAAAATTATTAGTGAGCTAACTGCTTGTCCTTTAACTTTTTTATTTGCCTTCTTAATGCTTCTACGGCTTTATCAGCAGCCGCTTCAAACGAACTGTTTTGGCCAATTGCAAATAACTGCGTGCCAGGTACATTGAGTTTTATTTCTATGATTTTATTTTGGTTTAAATCGTTGTTATCTAATTTTAAAAAAACTTCTCCGTCTATAACCCGGTCGTAAAATGTCTCGAGCTTGTCTGTTTTCTTTTGGATAAAATCGATAAGCTTTTTATCAGCGTCGAAATGAATAGAATGCATCTGTAACTTCATACGTGTAAATTTTAAAAGTTAAACTTAAGCTTTAGGATGAGCCTGATCAAAAATCGCCTTTAGTTTATCCAATGAATTATGAGTGTAGATTTGAGTAGCCGCAAGATTAGAATGGCCTAAAAGCTCTTTTATGGCATTTAGGTCCGCTCCTTTATCTAACAAATGTGTAGCAAAGGTATGCCTTAACACATGAGGACTCTTTTTTTCTACAGCAGGAATAAGATCAAGATATTTCTTCACAATCCTATAAATAAACATCGGGTAACCTGGCTCACCTTTATTGGTAACGATCAAATTGTCGTGTCTGTTATTGAGAAACTGGTTATTTTTGAACCTTTGGTAATTTTCTATGATTAATCCTATGCTTTTGGGGAAAGGGATAATACGTTCCTTATTTCTTTTACCCAACACCCTGATCTCCCTCGAAAATAAATCAACATCACTGGACCTGAGTTCTAACAATTCGGATAGCCGGATTCCCGTAGCGTATAACAATTCCAGAACGAGCTTATCCCTTGTTCCTTCAAAATTATCTTCAAATGGAAAATTATCTAGGAGTTTGCCCAGATGTTCTTCCTGAACAAATACCGGCAGACTTTTTTTGATTTTAAGCGCATGAAGATTTTGCATTTGATCATCTTCAGAAAGACCTTTCTTGCGCAAGAATTTATAAAATGACCTTAATGATGCTAATTTCCTATTTACCGATCTGGTATTTAGGCTCTGTTCCATGAGCTGGATTACCCAAGACCTAACACAACTACTTTTTGCTTGTGCTATAGACAAATCAGGAAAATTTTCAGAAAGAAAAGAATTGAATTGGTAAAGATCGTTGCGATATGATTTAACAGTATGGCTACTGAATCGCTTTTCGAAGGTAATATAATGCAGAAAAGATTCTATCATATTAATACTGCATGATTTTATTCATGTAATACTAATATGATAAAATTATATC
>CAMPJM010000284.1 GCA_946886805.1 uncultured Flammeovirgaceae bacterium
TTTTTCTACATCAAAACCTTCAGAAAGTCTTCCTTTAAATTTTTCATAAAAATCAATTCTATTCTTCGGAATAAGCACTTGGGAGAAAGGCGTCATAGTAAGTATAGACTTGATTTTTCGCCGAAAGGAGAGCTTTGATGTTGTTTAATTTTCATCAAGGAAGTAAGGTCAGACTGGCGAGGACAAAAACAACTAAATTCAATGCATTGGATTATACTGAAAACCAATTAACCATTGTTCGTCACGCAGGAGCGATAAAGCACCTTTTATAGTGAAAAATATCTTCCTATTTCATCTTATAGATTACATCCGAAGATATACTCGGGAGAATCAATCTTTTTGCTTACATATAATTGATAGATTTAATGTTTAAACATACAATTGTCAAATGGCTAAAGTTGTTCTTTTAGTTCTGTTTTCTGCCATTCCCTATTTGAGTTTCAGCCAAATTTGGAAGGAGACATTTGATGAGCTACCAAATGGAACGACTGTAGATACTGGCCCTACCGCCTGGTCTACTGAAGCACCGACAACCTTTCAAATTTTTTCTAGACAAGCTTATTTTGTTTATAAAATATTTGCCATCGACAATACAGGTGGTGAAGAGGGGCTTTGGAAATCAGAAGTAATTGACATTTCTTCGTCGCCGGAAGTTGCAATTGAGATCACTCTGGGAAGCTACTGGGCGAGCAATACAGATTATATTCGTTGTTTTTACAAAATAGACGGTGGATCGGAGGTGATGTTTGGCGAACAGTTTGGTGCGACAGACCTAAATATAGCTTCTTTGGCAAGTGCCATAGTTTCGGGCAGCACCCTTGAAATTATAATCAAAGCCTCTGAAAATACATTAGGTACATTTAACAACTTTCCTCGAATAATGGGGATAGATGATATTACGGTATCAGATATTAGCTACCTCTATTCAATTAATTCGGGAAATTGGGATTCCACTAACTCCTGGTCAAAAACGGGGTATGCGGGCAGTTCCTGTTTATGCACGCCCAATAAAAATACCCACGTTTTTATTGGTAATTATCATAATGTTACGCTTGGCGGGACTGCAGAAAGCGCTGGTTTAACAGTGCAAAGTTCGGGTAACCTCAACTATGCGGCCAATGGGAGACTGAACATCATAAGAGGTGGAAATTTAAAGGTGGAAAGCAGCGGAGGGATTAGGAAAAATGGCAATATTGGTACGACATTAAATTTCTCTGACTATTCATACAACATAAATATTGATGGCGAACTCTCGGTAGACAATTTGATAGTCAATGCTGCTAATCTCATTTTTTCAGGGACGGGGAATGTGCAGGTGGTAAATAACTTCTCTGTCAATAATGTGGTGGGAAAAAGTTTGATTAACAACAGTACAGGAAATTTCTCGATCGGAAATAACCTGGTATTTTCTTCTACTTCCTCAAATTTATCTTTTATCAATAACGGCAATCTCAATATCTCCAACAGCTTAAGGTTTGATAATAATCTGGTTGAGGTGGAGAATCACGGCAATTTTACTATTGAAAATGGTTTAGTGGTGGTAAGCAGTGCCGATAATGGTAATGCTTTAAAGAACTTTGGCACTTTCAATACGGCCAATATCGATCTCAACAATGGAAATTTCACTGTCATAAACAAGGGGATTATAAATCAAAAGGGCGATTTTTTAGACGTAGATATAGAAAGTGTGTTTGAAAACAGGAAAGGAAGTCGCTGGAATTTTGCAGGAGGCGGTATTAATAGCAGACTTTTCCTGAACTACCCTGATAATACATTTGCCTATGAAAAAAACGGTGACCAAAGCATTTTTGTGCCAGCAGACGGGGCTTATAGTAACTTGCATTTAAATGGGAGTGGGATAAAATCTGTGACCGGCTTGTTGAATGTTAACAATGATTTGATTATTTCCGGAACCTCGCAATTAGATGTTTCTGCCAACTTGTTTCAGATCAATCTAGGAGGTGATTGGCATGTAGAAAGCACCAACAGCAATCCCTTCATAGAAAGGACCGGACAGGTTGTGTTTAATGGTACGAATAATCAAAACATACAATCAGAAGCAGAAAGAGAAAGTTTTTACCATTTAGAAATTAATAAAACATCCGGAAATGTGGTTCTCTCCAGTTCATTAAGCACAGACTTGTTGATTTCCGGACAATTATCGCTAAAGAATGGAGGCTTGGATTTAAACGGGAATAAACTCAGTATTTCAAATCCGGATAGAACAGCGGTGATCAGAAGCAATGGATTCATTAAAAGTGAAGCCGAATATTTTCCCTACTCTCCTGTGGTCTGGGCAGTGGGAGAAAATATAGGTGAATATGTATTCCCCTTCGGTGCTTCGGCCGCAAGCGATGAATATATACCTTTTACGTTTGATATAAAAACACCAGGGATATCAAATGGAACGGTCTCTGTGGCTACTTATGGAACCGGCCAGGATAATTTGCCATATCCCGACAAGGTAGAATGGTTGGGAAATGAGATGGCTGATATGGTCGCCGATAGATTTTGGCAAATTGATCTAACCGGTTATTCCACCAATCCTGTGGCCGATATCACTTTTACTACTACAGAGGAGGAAGCTGCAATGTTGACTACAATCCGCGCGCAGCGATGGAATTCGATCGATTCCAAATGGGACGATCCAATTCCCGGCCAGGTAAGCTTGTTTGACAATGCCGTTACGGTACCTATGGTCAATGAATTTTCTCCTTGGACTTTGGTAGATGAGAATAGCATCTTACCTATTGAACTGATTTATTTTAAAGCTGAAATTATTGATAAAGAGGTGGTTCTGGAGTGGAAAACTGCCCAAGAGATCAAGAATGATTATTTTACAATAGAAAGATCGCATAATCTGACGGACTTTGAAGAACTCATAAAAGTTAAGGGCAAGGGGACAAGCGTTCTGGAAAATGTATATACATCAAGGGATGAATTTCCATTAACAGGTAGGGCGTATTATCGTCTGAAGCAGACAGATTTTGACGGCTCTTTTACATATTCCAAAATTGTATCAGTAGCGTTTTTCGATAAATTCAACACGATTGTGGTTTATCCAAATCCCTTCAATGGGAGAGAGCTTCATGTAAAAAAGGGAAATTTTCATGATCTGAAAAATCAGCAGATCCTCGTTTTTAACATGAAAGGGATAGATGTGTTTTCAGGAGCTGAATTTATCGATAAGGGAACTGGGACGATAGTTTTGAAGTTAAACAAGCCACTCTCTACAGGGATTTATTGGATAAAAATTGGCGACATTTATTCAGAGAAGTTCGTGGTTGAATGAGAGACGGTTTTAAAGTTTTAGGTTTCAAGTTCAAGGTTCAAAGTTTAAAGTTCAGAGTTCAATTTTAGGGTTCAAAGTTTCAAAGTTATTCTACGACTTGGTAGTGATGACATCCCTCTCTCCACAATTAAGCACAAAAAAATAATAGTTGGTAGAAAATTCGAATTATAGGGATGTCATCGCTTTAGTACCAAACAGTTTCAAAATGTAAGTCAAATCTCGTTTTGTATCATACTGAGTTTGCGAAGTATCATGGTTCAGATCGGTGTATGAAGCAAAGCTTGAGCTTGTAGTGAGCAGCTTAATCCACTGTGGTCAATAAGCGGTTCAGGAAGCGATTAACTCCGGTTATTTGAATGTTCCAGGATGCTTCCCGCAACAAGTGCGGGCAAGCTCTGGGTCAGCATGACAAAAAATTTGAGAGCAGAGTAAATATTTAAGAGGCTCGAATACTACCAATATTAATGTGTATTTTTTTAATAGAAATCATCAACCCTGTAAGGGTGATATTATTGTAGAAAATCACACGAAGATTGGCTCGAACCTCGAAGAGGTGACATTATTCTTTACGGAGACCTACCTCCCCACGGCAATTCGAAAGACAAGGAAGCGACGACGTCCCTCTTTCCAAAAATAGAATAGAAGTAGATCCTGGCAGAATCTTTAAACTGTAGGGATGTCATCGCTTTGATAGATTGCTTATTTTTAGCAGCAGCCTGAACCAGGCGCACAGCAATTAGTATCAGGTTTCTCAGCATAGACTGTAATGCTATAAATCCCCAGGTTTGCATCACTTTTAAAGGCATTCAATTCATCTTCCTTTAAATAGTTTGATAAAATTTCATCGGGGATTGAAATGGTTTTTTGCTTTTGGACTTTTATATTTTTAAAACCAGCTTCCTCTATTTTCTTCAGATAATCATCTTTTTGTAAGGCACCGCTCACACATCCTGCATACATCTCTGCTTCTTTTGTTAAGCCCTCAGGAAGCTGTCCTTCAAGAACCACATCTGATATGCTGAAATGACCCCCCGGTTTTAAAATTCTAAACGTTTCATTAAATGCCTTTGCTTTATCAGGAACCAGGTTCATCACGCAATTACTTACCACCACGTCAGCCCTATTGGAAGCCAGAGGCATGTCTTCAATGTCTCCCAGTCTGAACTGAACGTTTTTATAGCCCAGTTTTTCGGCATTGATTTTTGCTTTTGCAATCATCGCCTCGGTCATATCTATGCCTATCACTTCACCGGCTTCGCCGGCAATTGATCTGGCTACAAAGCAATCATTTCCTGCTCCGGAACCGAGGTCCACCACCACGTCGCCGGGCTTAATGAGTGCAAATTCTGTCGGCAGTCCACATCCAAGCCCAAGGTCAGCATCTTTATTATAGCCCTCTAAAGCAGAATAATCATCGCTGAATATGGTGTAATCGGAAGTTGGGCCACAGGAACTGCCGGCACCACAACAAGAGCTTTCATTCTCTTCTTTAGATTGCTCGGCTATCTTAGCATATTTTTCCTTTACTAATTCTTTTAAAGCATCTCCATTTAAATTTTCCATGACATTAAATTGTTTATTGTTAAATTGCAATATTACGATATAAAATATTTTAAAAAGTCAACAGCATTTCGATATAGGGGTATAGGAGTTAAACATAGTGTTAAAAATCTCCTGAATTTCTTTCCAGACTTTTTCATCTATGCAGTAGCACATTTTCGGGCCCTCTATTTCACCTTTTATGATCCCTACTTGCTTCAATTCTTTCAGATGTTGCGAAATAGTTGATTGAGATAACGGAAATTCCTCTACTAAATCATTACAAATACAAGAATTATGTTTTAACAGATAATCAATGATCGCAACCCGCGCAGGGTGACCAATAACTTTAGCGTAAGTAGCTATTGTATTTTGCTTTTGGTTAAAGCTTTGTGTCTTTGTTATTCCCATATCGCAATATTACGATATAGTTTTCAGAAAGTTTAATTTTAATGAAAATATTTTCGTTTGATGTGGTTTTGCACAAGGGATCAATAAACTTTTAGCAAATTAATAATGGCCATTTACATATCCACGTTATTAGGAAATCGGTTGAAGAGCAATTCCATAGCATCATTTATCCTTTTCTCCATTTTTTGATCATTTTCGGTTACCATGCCAACAGCAACCCCTTCCCAGATCCTTTCATTCTGCGCCACATCTATAATATCCACCGTGACCATACCTTCTTCATACTCGTCCACCACTATTTCTTCGCTTTCCCAATGGTACCTGCGTTGACCAATATAAATAGGAGCATCCCGAATAGTTGTTTGTCGGATTTGAACTTTTTCCTTCACCACTATTCCAATGTTTACCCATAAGTCTGGATCATCTGATAAAGTGTATCCCAGCTCCTCCATTTGAAATATAATAGCGTCTTTCAACATTTTGATTTCAGGCAATGAGTCTTGCTGCAGAGAGTCGTTTTTTAAAGAGATGTCCAAAAAATTAAACGTG
>CAMPJM010000285.1 GCA_946886805.1 uncultured Flammeovirgaceae bacterium
ATATTTATTTTGTTTTTAACCATGATCCTTCCTAACGTCAGGATGACAAAAAAGCAACAGCTTATAATGTCATCCGCCAACTGGTGGATCTTAGCACATAATTAATTAGTTCCAGAAACATCAAAAAACGATTAATACAAAACAGAGTATTAATTTTTGACCCTATTTCCCAGGTTCCCAATCCTTAAAGATATTCTTTAGCGTATATTTTTCCCTTTCTTCTTTTGTCAGCTGATGAGACCAATCCACCCTCGCTGTTGGGTTTGCACCGGGTCCTGAAGATCCGTATTCCGCGTAAAATGCTGTTCTCTCGGCCTCAGGTTTATTCCAGTTGTGCCATCCTTCTGGTTTAATAAGATCGCCCATATAAGTATTGATGAAAACAGTTTTTGCATAGGGCCTCCATGGCCTGCCGAGATAATAGGAATTATCCGGAGTGTCACCGGAAATACGGCAGTTGAGAAATACAAAGCCAAAAGGAGTCTCTTCCAAAGTGGAAGCAGCCGTAATGTATTGCCCTCCTTCTTTACAGAAGATCTCACAATTTTCAAAGACTGCGGTCGACCAACCAAAAATAAAATCGGTAGTGCCTTCTATATAGCAGTCTTTATAATATTGTCTGCTCTCCTTTCCATGGGGATAGAGTGTATCCTGAAAACCCAGAAACCTGCAATTTTCGAAAAACACTCTGTCGCCATCTACTCTCACAGCAACAGCCTGGCCTACAGGGCCTGCTGAGTTTTCGAAGGTGATATTCTTAGCAGTAAAGTCATCACCGAATATGAAAAAACTTGATGAGCCGGTGGTACCCATTTCTTCACCGAATGAATTCTTTTTAGAGGCAAAGTCATCATTCGTAAGAATCGTTTTCTCTACATTCTCCCCAATCAATGTAACAGCGGCTTTAGTAGAGGGAAGCGTCAATTTCTCTTTGTAAATACCATTTTTGATGTAGATGGTTGTGGTATTTTTTCTAAAATCAGGAACTGCATTGATCGCTTCCTGTACAGTTTTAAAATCTCCACTTCCATCCTGGGCCACAGTAAAATCATACTGTTGCGCCTGAGTAAAGAAAGGCAAAACCAGGATGAGGAGTATGTATAAACTAGCTTTTTTACTATAAATCATTGGTTGTTTTTGAAATCAAATAAAAATTTCACGCAAAGAACTCAAAGAGTAAGAAACGCCAAGTCCCAGAAGTTAAATGTATTCACCGGGATCCTTCCTAACGTCAGGATGACAACTTAGGCTGTTGCGGTTTTTTTTGTCATCGGTAGGAACGAAGGATCCCGGCGAACTCTCTATTTAGCTCCAATATCAAAAAAGTACAGCCACACAAGTTTACAACATGCCCTACCCTTGACCTTTCATTTCATTCCTCCGCGCTCTTTGCGCTCAAACTTAGCGGCCTTTGCGTGAAATCTATCGGTCTTTGTGTAAAACTTTACCTTAATTAGCAACTGCACTTTCATCCATGGTCTCAAAAAGCAAACTTGCCATTATAAACGGCCCTACACCTTTTGGATCATTATCCCTTTGAGGCTCATTGATATAGTATTCATACGAACCGTCCCTGTAAGGATCCCCACCAAGCCCTGCAACAGAGCAAACATTGGTGATACTAATGGTGCCATCTTCATTCTTTTCAATAAATTGTTCAAGAAGCCCTTCGTAACCTTTTCTTGCCACGGCCATGTACTCATCATCCAGATATCCTTCCTGAACCGCCTTTGCAAGGAAATATACGAACATGCTGGATGCGGATGCTTCCAGATAATTCCCTTCCCTATCAGGCTGGTTCACTACCTGGTACCATACGCCTGTTTCTTCATCCTGCCATTTCTTTACTGCTTCTGCCATATTTTTAACAACAGTCATGATTTTTTCTCTTTCGGGATGGTCCTCTGGAAAATAATCTAAAGCATCGACAGAAGCCATTGCTAACCAACCCATGGCTCGTCCCCACACATTTGGAGAAAGCCCGGTTTCAGGATCAGCCCATTTCTGCTCCCTGCTTTCGTCCCATCCATGGTAGTATACTTTTTCTTCCTCGTCCCAGGTATATTTATTGATGAGGTAAAACTGATTTGCTACATCATTAAATAGTTCTGGTTCATTAAATTCTTTTGCATATTGCGCCAAAAATGGCGACCCCATGTACAATCCGTCCAGCCACATTTGGTGTGGATACCGCTTCTTATGCCAAAAACCGCCCTCACTTGTGCGGGGATGTTCACGCATCTGATCCCTCAAATTTTCAATAGCCAGTCTGTAACTTTCCTTCCCTGTTTCTTTGTATAATTCCATCAAAAATTTCCCGGGATTTACACGGTCAATATTATAATCAGATTTTTTATACGTTTTTATGGAGCCGTCTTCATTTACCATGGAGTCAGCATAATATTTTGCATAATTGAAAAATTTATCATTTCCTGTTTCTTCCCAAACTTTCAACATGGTCGTAGCAATCAGACCATTGGTATACTCCCACTTCGGCTTCTCCCTAAAATCCAAAAGCCTCGGGTCAGGGTTTCGCTTAATATCTGAAACAGCCATTTGCACAAAAAGTGGCTCTTCAGATCCAGTAGCATTATCAACTGATAAAGTATCCTCTGATGCATTTTCCTGGGAAGTATTCCCTGAGCTACAGGCAAAACTGAACAAAATTAATAGTGCAATTAAATTATGGTGTATTCTCATTTTATTCCTTTTAATTATTTGTTTTACTGTTTCTGACCAGATTATTGAGATAAACTTCAATATTTGAATAATTTCTATTTAAGGTTCTGTATGATGCGTCTTTTGAATCGTTGGGATCGAGTTTATTTTTGTTCTCCCATTCATCAGTCATTCCATCTTTGTCTTTGTCTACCAAAGAATTTTCATATTCTAATTCCGGCCACCCTCCCACGTCTTTTTGAGAATCAATTATCCCATCTTTTTCCTTCCCAAAACGAGCGTTGCCTTCACGCACTTCTTCCAAAATTCTTTCATCTATCTCATCACGTTCTATACTCGCGCCTACGTTTTGAAGCACTTCTTCCCATGCAACTCCCGCTGATTGAGCAGGAATCTCAACAACTTTTATAGATGCAGCGGTAAGTGCCGAGTCAGGGCTATCACCATGAACACCCTTTCGATTGTCTGCGGTTACTTCAGGAAAACCATCTACATAATTTCCTGCTACATAAAATCTTCCATAAGGTTTCCATGGATCCAAAATTCTATCTTTTATTGATTCCTTGGTTGCAGGACCTGCTTTGTAGTAATTATTCACAATGTTGTAGTTTCCCCGCTCACCTGCATAAGCGTTATTCGATTTCCAGTTATAAATAATATTATTTCTAAAATCAACTATTTCTTTCTCTGGTTGCTGCTGCAAATGAGTTCGAGCTCCATTGAATCTTGGCAAGCGACTTTTATGATGTGCTAAGACATTGTGGTGAAAAGAAGCCCCTTTCCCTCCCCAAATTCCGCCATAACCATGTTCCCCTTTTTCATGAACGGAATTATTCAGACTTTCTGAGATAATGCACCATTGGAGCGTAAAATTTTCGTTGTCATAAAAAGTTGCCACCTCATCTGTACCCCAGCTAAAGGAACAATGGTCAATAATTATGTCTTTTTGCTTAATAGCGCTTATGGCATCGTCCTGCACTTTTTCCAAATCACCCATGCGGGACCTGATATACTGGATGATGATATTGTCAGCATTGATGTGTACGGGATAATTCTGAATGGTTATCCCCCCTCCCGTTGCCGACTGACCGGCAATGGTTAAATTTCCGTGGTTGATCTCCAGTGGAGATTTTAATTTTATATTTCCTGAAACAGCAAATACTATTATCCGAGGCTCCGTTTCATCAATCGCAGCTCTTAAACTCCCCGGACCACCATCATTTAGATTAGAAACAATTATTACTCTTCCATCTCTACCACCTGTTGTGAACTTTCCAAAGCCTTCGGCGCCGGGAAAAGCAAGCGTTTTATTGAAGTCTATATCCTCTACCTTCGATCCGAAATCAAAAGAAGAATTTCCTTCGGGGCTTGGGGAATAACTTTGAAAAGAAGTTAGCGGCAGGCAGACAAGCAATAGCAAAATTTTTCTCATGAAATAGGTTTCCTGAACTTTTGGTAAATCAAAGGATATCAATGAATAAAGGTTAACCAAATAATGCAATAATTTTTAGAGTTAAAAGAATAGGGAACAGGTAATATTTGTTCCCTATTCTTTTTGGTATCTACTTTACAACTTTAACATCTATTGTAAAAATATCATTCTTACCTGCATCCATATTAGATCCTTCGAGATAAATTAGGCCTTTTTTACCTTCGCTTGTCAAAAACATTACAACATCACCTACGATTACAGGATCTTCTCTCGTAGTGGAACCTTCTCCTCCTTCAATATCTAATGACCTTATATCTGCAGAAGTAGCTGTGGCAAAGTCTATTTCTTCAGAAGAGACGATTCTTAATCTTGTCTCATTCATCACCGGCCACACAATATCTCCTGCGGTTTCATTTTTGAAGTAATTATTATTTAGCCAACTATCTGTTATAGAAAAAATATCATATTTATCATCACCACTTGAATCACCAATAATAAAATCAATGGTTTCACTTATTTCCACGTCCCCTACCGGGGCAAAAACGTCATAGGTTTTACCATCTCTGGATGAAAAAGCTGTTGGCACACCACTTTTTCTGTCACCTTGCGCATGCAATGTTACATTATCCCATAATTGTAATTCTGTATCCTCAGCTATCACAGAAGCATCAATTGTATAGGTACTTTTCTGACCATTAATGTCTGTTGCGGAAATTGATATTTGTGACACACCAAATGCGTAATCGGGAACAACATTAAAACTATATTCCAGATTATTATCAAAAGTGGTGATTGTTTCACCAAATTGTTCCTCTGTGGAACCAAATACCAAATAATAAGAAACAGAAGTTAAGCCAACGGTCGAAGAAATAATGCCACTAATCTCTGGGATAATTGCAGGACTAGCTTTAAGATCTGCTGAAACATTTTCCTGATCAACAACAATAGTGGGAGGTGGATCTGCGTCTATAACTTTTACAGGAATAGTATCACTACTTTCATTACCTCTATTGTCCAAAGCAACCACGATAAATTCAGTAACGTCCAGATCATAATCGGGAACGACACTAAAATCTGCAATCAAAGGATCCTCAAAATTAGTTATTGCTTGTCCAACCTGAACGTTCTGCCCATTTTTAGTGATAAAAAAGGATAAAGATGTTACGCCCCAGTGGGATTCCGCCAGTCCTTCAATAGCTGGAAAATCATCGATACGAACATTCGCTCTCACAGTATCCGGTGGAAGTGTAATCATTGGACCCTGAAAACCTCCTACTGCAGAAAGTTCAAGAGTTTCTTCAACACTTCTTCCCTGAACGTCCGTCGCCGTAATTTTAAAGCCCGTGGTTTCCTCGTAATACTCAGGAAGTACATCTACAACTAAAATTTTACTCGTCACTTCATCAAAAGTCGAAATAGTTTGAAGTGTTTCCGTTCCAGAAGATCGAATAACTTCAATCACCACCTGCTGTAAACCAGCATCAGATTGAACAGTACCTGTAATTTTAGGTCCTACGGATTTGTCCAGATCAATTTCTGCAAAATCTGCAGGTGTAATTGAAAATGCAACTTTTGGTGGGTTATTACGCCATGTTTCTTCGTCATCCTCACAACCCAACAAAAAGGAGGTAAAGAAAATGAAAATTAGTAAAA
>CAMPJM010000286.1 GCA_946886805.1 uncultured Flammeovirgaceae bacterium
CCGTACTTACGAATAAAAGTCTCATTGACCACTATTTCCCGAATTGAATCACTTTCTTTGTAAAACCTTCCGGCAACTAATTCGATACCATACGTTTCAGGATAGCTTAAATCCGCCATTTTTATGTCGGCATAAACCTCCTCTACTTCTGATCCCATCATTTCCATTCCTGATACCCAACGCGAATCTGACGAAGGAGAGGATAAAGAAAATGTGAAATTCTGCACTTGATTAATATTGTTAAGCTTATCACCCAGTTTCGCCAGACTAGCATTTTCATTATCTGGCAAAGGAGCGATAATTATGGCTTCTTTGTTGAATCCCAAGTCTTTAGATTTGAAATATTCCAGCTGGCTCGTCACTATAATTGTTCCTATAATTAAGATTTGAGAAATCACAAACTGAGCAACTACCAAACTTCTTCTAAGGTTTAATCCACCGGAATATTTGGTGCCTACCCTGTTTTTGATTGCTTCCACCGGCTTGAAATCAGCTAATACAATTGCAGGATAAAATCCCGAGAGAAAGCTGACCGAAACAAAAAGCCCGAACAAAAACAAAGTGATGAAAACATCATTTACTGGCTCAAAGGATAATTTTAACTCCATGAGCTGAACGATATAGGGAAGACTGGCTTCTACTAAACAAATAGAAATAACAATTGCAATAAAGGTGATAATAGAAGTTTCTCCTAAAAATTGTGACGAAATTTGAAACTTGCTGCTTCCCAGAACTTTACGAACTCCTACCTCTTTTGATCGTTTTACCGCCTGTGCTGTAGAAAGATTCACAAAATTGATACAGGCAGTCACGATCATGAATATTCCTATTGCCATTAATGCCCAAATTGTTTCCTTCCCAATCACTCTGTCACTAAAGGTTCCATAGCGGGAATCAAAATGTATTGTGTTTAAGGGCTGAAGAGAAAAATCAGTTTTTTTAGCATCTCCTTTATCTAGATATTTGTGTTTCAGACCTTCTAATCTTTGGGAGATTACGCCAGATTTGACATTCTCAGGTAGCAGAATATAGTGCTGAACGTTACTGGAAACACTCCCCCACT
The DNA here is from genome assembly GCA_946886805.1 of uncultured Flammeovirgaceae bacterium. Next base: position 1,064 of record CAMPJM010000286.1, read on the forward strand.
CGCCTACTTCTTCCATTTCTTTTTGTACTGTCGCATAGGAGGCTAACACACTGAATTTAAAGTCACTATTTTCAGGATAATCCTCAAAAACACCTGTCACCTTTAAATCATGCTCGTTGTTGAGTCTGATCATCTCCCCCAAGGCATCATCAGGTGTATTGAAATATTTTATAGCTAATTCTTCTGATATCGCGGCACTGCCGGGATTTTTCAATGCATTATTTTTATTTCCCGTTAACCAATTATATTGGAAGATATTAAAGTAGTGCTGGTTTACAAATCCAATATTTTCTTCTTTAAACTTTTTTTGCTCATCCTTTAGTAATACCACGTTTCCTTCATCTTCATGTCGCACTATGGCTATCTGCTCCAGATCGGGCATTTCGTTTTGCAAAGCTTTATGTAGTGGAGTAGAAGCACCGGAGGAGTAACTTAAGCCCTCAGGTCTGGTAAAATCGGTAACTACTCTATAAATTCTGTCAGCATGAGGATGAAAATTATCAAAGCTCAGTTCAAACCGCACTATGATAAAAAGTATAAGGCAACAGGTAATTCCCAGAGAAAGTCCTAAGATGTTGATGGTGGAATAGCCTTTATTCTTGATTAGATTTCTTGTTGCGATTTTAAAGTAGTTTTTAAGCATTGGCCAACTTTTCAGATAATAGAATCGATTTGCTTTACAGATAATCTAATATGCAATTCCAAAATACATGCCATTTAAAAAGTTCGTTTAAAGCTGTTAGAGCTGCTTCAGTATTTAGAGAACGAACGGAATCGTACACGGCTGTTCGGAAGGGGACACTGGAATTATAAATTATGGATTATAAATTATGGATTATAGATTATAGATTAGAGATTAGAGATTATGGATTATGGATTATGGATTATGGATTGCAAATTGCAGATTATGGATTAGAGATTAGCTTATTATTGCAAATTACTGATTGCAGATTATGGATTATGAATCAATTAGCAGCCCCTAATTCAAATGGAAGGAGCGGCCTTATTCATTTTTCACGCTATTTTCCATCAAGGAAAAAAGTAAGCCCCGTCCGGGACAAAGGGAAGTCAAATCGCTTCTAGGCTACGATTGCTTGAAAGTTGCACAAACATAAAAATCCTTATTCATCCTTTAAAGCATCAATAGGATTTGCAAGGGCTGCCTTTAAGGCCTGATAGCTAACGGTTGTCAAGGCGATAAAAGTAATGCCGATTCCGGTTATGGCAAATGCGGTCCAGCTTAATTCTATATGATAGGCAAAATACTGCAACCATTTGTTAATTGCAAACCAGGCAAAAGGTGTTGCAATTATAAATGCAACGAGTATCAATTTCATAAAATCTTTGCTGAGCAATCCTACCAAACTGAAAATGGACGCCCCTAGCACTTTTCGTATACCTATCTCCTTGTTTTTTTGTTCAGCAGAAAAAGCTGTTAATCCGAAAAGACCCAACAGAGCAAGAAATACTGCTAATAAGGTAAAAACAAGAAGCAGCTTCCCCTGTCGCTGTTCCGACTGGTATTGCTGAGAAAAATTTTGATCAAGAAATTGAAATCTAAAGGGAGCAGATTCTATTTCATTATAAGCCGTTTCGATATAGGACAAAGTTTCCTTTGCATCGCCCGGCTGTATCCTTACATATACATTATCCATATCATCTGGCAAAATTCTATGAATTACCAAAGGTGTCAAGGCATGTTGTAAGGAATAAATATGAAAATCTTTTACCACACCCACCACACTTACCTCGGCAATATTTCCATCCTCAGTATGGTACTTTATCCTTTTGCCCAGAGGATTTTTCCACCCCGCATTTTTCACGAGGGCTTCGTTCACCAGCACTGCCTCACTGTGTTCAGCAGCATGATCTAATGAAAAATTTCTACCTTCAATTAGATTTATTTCAAGCGTGTTCAAAAAGTTCTCGTCGACTTCAAAATTGTAGAAAATTTGAGTTGAAGAAGGCATTTCTCCATCACCCTGTTCAATATAATAACCCCTACCGCCAATATTATTATTGCCGATGGGATTACTTGCTACTGATACAGCTTTGATGGAAGAATTCTGTTCCAACGTTGCTTTGAGAACATCCATTTTTTCCCTGGCTTGTTTGGAAGATAAATGGAACGTTAGTACCTGTTCTTTGTTAAAACCCAGGTCTTTTTGCGAAACATATTGCATTTGCACATAGATGATCCAGGAACCCAAAACCATGATAGTAGCGATAACAAATTGAAAGACAACCATAGATTTGCGGATAGCAATATTGGAATTAATATTTCCAAGCTGTCCTTTTAACGACGACATGGTTTTAAATCCTGAAAGAAAAAACGCCGGATAAAAGCCACAAAAGACAACTATCAGCAATAGCACAACGAAAAACATCAGTACGGTTTTTGCGAATCCAAATTGACGAACTGAAATTTCTACTCCGGAAATCCCTTTTACATAGGGCAAAGCAAGTTCTGCAAATAGCAATGCAAGCAATATAGCAATAAAGCTCACTACAAAAGCTTCGCAAAAAAACATCGCAATAAGTTGCGTTTTTGTGGACCCTATCACCTTTCTAACACCAACTTCTCTTACTCTTAAAGATGATCTTGCCGCAGTGAGGTTCATATAATTTATGGCAGCAATTATCAAAATCAGAATAGCGGCAGCAAGAAAAATATAAATGGTGTTAATATCGCCATTCGCACCGATTTCATAATCTAATGAGGAATGAAGGTGTATAGAGGTCAAAGGTTGTAACTCCAGTTTATAATCCACCTCCCCCATTTCACTCAGTAAGTGTTTTTCGAAAAACTGTGGAAGCTTAGACTCCAAATGTTCTATATCAGAATTTTCATTGAGTAATATATAGGTGTATATGTCAAAGTTCTGCCAACCATTTGTATAATTTGCAGGAAAAGATCTTAAGGCACTAAAATTCAAGTGAGAATTAATAGGAACATCTTTAATAACACCGGTAACTACGTTCTCAAAATTATTTGTAAAGTGAATAGTTTTTCCTAAAGCAATGGAAGGATCTCCAAACAGCTTCTCCGCCAGAGATTCAGTCAATACTATCGACTGAGGTTTGGCTAGAGATACGCCGGGGTTTCCATGAAGAAATTCAAAGCTAAACACCTTAAAAAAGTTGCTATCTACAAAAAAAGCATCATTCACCACCATTTGATTCTTTTCATAGCTCATCACCCCGCCACCTTCGGAATTTACCCTAACGGCAGCCTCTATTTCTGGGTAATCATTTACTAAAGCGGGAGCAAATGGAGCGGAAGTAATCGCTACGTCCAATTCTTGATTGTCCCAGGCAGCGTGCTGTACCACCCGATAAATTCGTTCAGCCTTTTTATGAAAACGGTCGAAGCTGAGCTCATATCCAACAAATAACAGGATCAACCAAAAAGCTGCTACTCCTACCGCTAATCCAAACACATTTATGAATGAAAACAATTTTGATTTCCATAAATTCCTCCAAGCTATTTTAAAGTAATTTTTCAGCATAGGTATAAGGCTTAATTCAAAAGATAAAAATATTTACCAAAAATTCTATAGGGTATCAAAAAACTTACCTTCTCTCGAAAGAATTGTTAAATAAACCGAATTTAAAGCTATTATTCATTTCCAAAATATATGCCATTAAAAAAGTTCGTCTAAAGCTGTTAAACAAGCTTTATAAAAAGTAGGGCGACCGATATCGGACAAGCTTGTTCGTAATAGAACGATCATTTGAAATTAACACACAGGAGGAAGATTAGCGTAGTTTGTTTAATTAAAGTCAGCTGTTTAATTTTAGCACCGAAAAGTCTGATGAGAATAATCAATTACCTTTTGCAAATCAGTTTTTAATTGAATATCAATCAGTAATTAAACTTTAATCAAGGAGCAAGGCATGGAAACAAATGAAAAAGCAAAAAAGCTTTTTACCGATAACCAATTGTATTTAGGTACCTTTCTGGGAGGACCCATTGTGGCTGGAATAATGGTCTTTAAAAATTTCAAAAGGTTAGGAGAACCAAAAAAAGCCGAACTTTCCATATTGCTAACTATTTTGTTTACGGTGATTTTGTTTTTTACCATGTTGCAATTACCAGATAAAGTGATAGAGGCAATTCCCAGCTATCTGATCCCGCTGATCAACTCGTTTATCATTGCCGCTATTTTTAAGAAATTCCAGGGAAAAAAAATTGAAGATTTCTTTTTGAATAATGGTGAACAGGAATCCAATTGGAAAGTAGCAGGAATAACAGGCATTGGTTTGATAGTGACGCTTGTAATTGTTTTTCAGTTTGCGTTCTTTCAGCCGCCATTTCCCGGTGATAAATTGACTTTTAGAAGTAATGAAATTTATTACGATGAAGATGAAACCAACCAAAAAGATGTAGAATTGCTGGCTGATGCGCTGTTTATGTTTGGTTATTTTGCTGATGATTATGGTTCGGTTGTTCATTTAGAGACCTTTCCTTCTAAATATACTGTTACTTTGCCAGTAGAAGAATCATTTTGGGACGATCAGGACATTATAAATGACCTGCAGCTTCTTAAAAGCGACCTGCAAACAGCGTTTGGCAAAAAAGTCGACATACAACTTGAACATTATACGCTTTCAGGAGAGACCAAAAGAAAACTGTTTTGAGTTTGCCGCTGTAAGGCTACACGTTCGACGGCTTCCCTGGCGCGAGCGTCCG
>CAMPJM010000287.1 GCA_946886805.1 uncultured Flammeovirgaceae bacterium
CATTCAGTCAGATGTCGTATCGGTAGAAATTTTGCCCGCTGAAAGTGACTTTTTATCCGATACAGTATTTCGATGCCAAAATGAAGTAATAGTTTTATCTCCTGATAATCTTAATTATCAAGACTGGAACTTCTTGTGGTCTACAAACGATGAAACCTCTGAATTGGAGGTTGAAAAAGAGGGCCTTTATAGTCTGGAAGTATATAAAGGAGAATGTTCTTATACCGACCAAGTTTGGATAAAAAGTTATGAAGAACTATGGGTTCCAAATGTCATGACACCAAATGGCGATGGCCTTAACGACTTATTTATTATTAAAAATCTTACCAGCCCCGTTCATTTAGCCATTTATAACAAGTGGGGTAAATTGATATTTGAAAATGAAGAATATTTTAATAGCTGGTCTGCTGAAGGTTTAGAACCTGGGACGTATTATTGTACTATTCGGGAAAAAGCCGGTTGTCATCAAAATAATTTTATAAAAGGGTGGGTGGATATTAGGCACTAAAGATTCCATATATACTGGAAAGGAATCGGCATCATCTGACAAAATCTGTTTAGCTAGCCAAAAACACTCCAATCAGAAAACACGCTTGAAGGCAGACCATTTGCTTACCTTACGATTGGTATGAGCTAACCAGCTCGCCATTCTATGCGCAAAGTCAACAGTTCATCAATATTTTTCTGCGCCCGCTGCGTTTTTTCTTTGCGCCTTAGCGTGAAACCTTTTAGCACGAAGTGCAATTGCCGCATATCAACATTCCCCCCGCGTCTAAAAAAATCCTCCAACAGAAATAGCAACAGATTGCATTCCTTTTTCTACATTTGACACTGAAAAAAATAATCAAAAATGTCAATTTTCGAGAAACTTAAGCGTGTGAATGTTCACGACGCTGGCTATAGTGCTTCTGTTAAACAAGTAAATGAAATATTCTTTTTTCTCAAATTTGACGATCGGGGTGCCTATGTAGAAATAGTTGACAAAAGTGGAAATTTAGCAGATTTTGATTATCGCAGGTTTTCAGGCCTGTTGAGAGGGATCGCCAGAAGCATTCAGCTGGTAAAGGAAAGAAGCAACTTTACCTTTGACTGGGAAAACCCGGAAAACCACCTTTATCTCCATGAGCATCCTTACCTGATTCCACAACTTCTGGAGACTGGCCTCTTTGTGAGCGGGATCGGTAAAAAAATCAGCCCTATATCAGAAGAAGCAAAGCTAAAGTTGCGGCTTTTGCGGGAGAACGAAAAAGTCTTATCCACTAAAGTTCTTTTGTTTTTTGATGAAAAAGAACACCTTGATTTTAAGTACGTCAGTGAAGAGTATGTCTTCATTCCTCAATTAAATAAGGTTGCCAGGTCTTTGCCAGTAGGGTCGTTGTTTTATGTGCTACAGAATTTCAATGTAAACCACCTGGCAACAGCAGATCTGGAAAAATTTCTGTCGTTGTATTTTTCTTATGTTGATAATGCCGCGCTGGTCTTTGAAGACTATAAAACAAAGAAAGATCAAGAACCAATAAAAGCCCGTCCGGCACTGATTTTCGAAAAAGTAGATGTAGATAAGTCGCTCTATATCAGACTGGGGCAGGTACTTCCCAATGCTGACATAAGCTTTTTGGACGAGTATGACCTTTTCAGTTATGTCACTATCAACGAATTGGAAAATGTAGTAGTAGTTCGCCCTATTGAGCAATTGCCTGTTGAGATCCTGGTTGCTGAAATAGAAAAAGTTTTGCATAAGTATACGGAAAAAGGAAAAAGAAAACAGCATTCTGGCATCCTGCGGGAAGAAAACTTGCTGATAGTGCCTGAGTATATTGCCTCCGAATTTGTCTATCGTGAAATCCCCTCGTTGATAGAAAAATATGCTTTGATAGGATCTGAAAAGCTAAAAGAATTTAAAATTAACATACACCCTCCACGCCTTAACGTTCAATTAGGACATGGCATTGACTTTTTAGAAGGTACCGCCAATTTAGATTTTGGTGGTCAGACTGTTTCTCTTTTTGACGCTTTCAGCCAGTTCAACAAAAATCGATATATAGTGTTGGCTGATGGCTCGCATGCTTTGGTAAACGAAGCCTATATGTTAAGGCTGCAGCGTATTTTCAAGAAGAAAAAAGACAAAGTAGAAATTTCGTTTTTTGACCTTCCTTTGGTTGATGAACTTATAGACGAGCGCATCTCAGGAGAACAATTAGATGTTGCCCGAGAGGTATTTTCCGGTTTCAATAAACTGGAAGCCCAAAAGGTGAAACTGCCAGAGGTAAATGCAAATTTGAGGGCTTATCAAAAACAAGGGTTTAAATGGCTGCAATATCTTTATAAAAACAAGCTGGGAGGATGTCTGGCAGACGATATGGGGTTGGGTAAAACTTTGCAAACCATCACCTTGTTAACGGATATTTATGTGAAGAAAAAGGTAAAAATGCCGAGCATAATCGTTATGCCCAAATCGCTTTTGTTCAATTGGGAAGGGGAATTGAAAAAATTCAGTCCTGCTATTACCTTCTATACCTGGTATGCCGGCAACCGCAACCTTGAAGAAGCCAGAAAAACCAACGTCATTTTGACTACCTATGCCATGTTGCGCAATGATATAGAAACATGGAAAGAGGAGAAGTTTCATTACGCCATCCTTGATGAATCTCAGGCGATAAAAAACCTGCATAGCCAGCTTCACAAATCTGCGATGTTGGTCAATGCCGCCCACCGCTTGGCCTTGAGCGGCACACCCATAGAAAACAACCTTTCAGAGCTTTATTCCTTGTTCCGTTTTCTCAACCCCGCGATGTTTGGCAGTGCAGAAAATTTCAGCAAAAATTACCTGAACCCCATTCAGAAAAACAACGATCCGGATGCTACAAAGGCGCTGCGTAAAAAAATATACCCATTTATTCTGCGCCGTTTAAAAAAGGACGTGCTCAAAGAACTGCCTGACAAAATCGAACAGACTATGTATGTGGAGATGAGCGACCAACAAGCCATCTACTATGAGCAACGGCGTCAATATTATAAGCAGGCTATCGATCAGCAGGTGGCCGTAAAAGGCATTCAGCAATCACAGTTCTTTATTTTCCAGGCAATGAACGAGCTAAGGCAAATAGCTTCGATTCCAGAAGCACAAAGCGACGGACGCATAGAGTCCCCTAAAATCGAACTGCTGATGGAACAATTGGAGGATGCCATTGCCAACCGGCATAAGGTGTTGGTCTTTGCAAATTATCTTGCAGCGGTAGAAAACATTGGCGAAGAGCTGGACAAAAGGGGCATTGACTTTGTAACTATGACCGGCAGCACTCACCACAGAAAGGAACTGGTAGATCGATTTCAGAACAACCCCGAATGCCAGGTATTCATCCTTACGCTCAAAACCGGTGGCACAGGCCTCAACCTCACCGCGGCCGATATGGTATTTATTTTCGATCCATGGTGGAACAAAGCTGCGGAAAACCAGGCTATTGACCGTACTCACAGGATAGGGCAAAACAAAAAAGTGATGAGCTTTAAATTGATTACCCTTAATACTATAGAAGAAAAGATACTGAAGCTTCAGGAAGCCAAAAGTGCCCTATTCGACAATATTATTTCGTCCGACAGTGCCTCATTGAAGTCATTAACAGAAGAAGACATTGAATTTGTCCTTGGGAAATGATATGCATTTTATGAATTAAAAGTTAAGAATAAAACCACAAAAATATGCAGAGAGGTAGCACCGCTATTGAAATACAGCAAGTTGAAGAACTTAATATGATTCGTCAAGAGCTTTCGTTGCTGAACAAAGACGATATTTTAGCTTTATTTTTTACCAATTTGCAGAAATTTCTCGTTAAAAATAAGGTTTCAGTTAGCCACCTGAAATTAGAAAAGCATGGCTGGACTGATTTAAAAAAGATACCTGCCAAGGAAAGCCTGCTATATATTCTCCCTATTCTTTATAATGATAAAGGGATCATGGACGGGTATTTCAAAACCCTCTCTCACGTGGAACAGAAGGTGATGGAAAAGGCTATCTGGCAACAGTCGCTCAACAGAAAGGACCTCGAAGAAATTTATGGCGTGCCTGTACTAGTGGACCAGGTGCGATGGGCAAACTATCTCGAAATAGATTTGACACCTGTAGTTAAGAAAGACTGGGGGAAGTTTATTACTGTTATAAGACCCTATGGCTACTTCAAAGATCGAGAATTTCTGTTAAAAAACACAGATATTCAGTTTTCTTTGCCAACGATTTTAAAGAGACTGTACTCCTTACAGTTTCCAAAACCTGTCGGATATTATTTCGAGCCTTTAACTACTCTCAATAAAAAGTGGGAAATCCTAAACTTTGAAAGGGATATTTTTCAGGTTCTGCCTTCAGTTCTTTCTTATGTAATACAGGGCAAAATGAAGTTTTCTCAAAAAGGATATGTGAATAAGGCATCAGCGAGGAAAATGTCTAAATCTCTAAAGATGAAAGAATTTTCGGAAGCCGACTCTAATTGTACGCGTTCCTTTATGCTGGCAGGTTTTATGGGCAGTCAGGTAAAACCCGATGCTATCAATTCACCGGTCTTAAAAACTCTGGAAAAGATTTTTTTAGTGGATCTGACGATGAAAGACACTGCGCCTTTTATGTTGCCTTTTCTAAAAGGTATAAATAATTTCCATAGCTATCAATTCAACCATTCTATCACGCAAAATTTATGGACTGTTTTTCGGCAGATTCCCACGAACGAATGGATAAGTTTTGAAAATCTTGAAGTCTATGTTACAAGTCGTTTTATCAACTTGCTACCATTGAGCAAATGGGAAATGCAAAGAATTCAAGCAGAGCAAATAAGTATAGGCGATTCTGATGATACTGAATTTATAAGTTTGAATGAGGCTAACATCTTTCAAGTTGTAGGGCTCCCCTACCTGGCAGCACATGTGTATTTTATGGCTTCATGGGGACTTATGGAGATTGCTGTTGACCTGAGTAAGCCCATAAATTTATCACTCTATGACCAACTGGCCGCCTTCCGCCTCACTCCCCTGGGTGCCTATATACTGGGCATTTCCTCGCAATATAGCCCTCCAGAAGATGCCTTAAAAACTGCCCTTATTTTTGATGAGAACAGCCTTTTTATAAGAATTGAAGGCAATACTGATTTTGGGGATACCTTGCTGAGCAATTTCACAAATAAAGTCAGTGAAACCCGATATCATTTTAATGTCGGCAAGTTTCTAAAAGATGTAACCAATTCTAAAGTTCTGATCAGTAAAATTAATCTTTTCAAACAAACTGTTGGACAGCAGCTTCCTGCTTATTGGGAAGATTATCTACTACAATTGGTCGAAAACAGCAAAAAAGTAAATTCGAGTAGCGATGTGGTGGTATTTACTTTGCCGCCCGACGACCGAGAGATGCACCGACAAGTGACCCAGGACGAATTGATGCGTAAGATTTCCACCAAAGCAGAAAAATATAAGTTGATTGTGGACAAGAAGAACGTGCCGGCCTTTGCTCAGCGGATGAAGGAGTTTGGATATTTGATTGACCATTATTTGTTAGCTTGAGGAGTGTTGTATTGCGACAGGCGTAACATCATAAGCGTGTTGTATGGAATTCGGTAAATATGAATTTCATCACGACGATATTAAGAAGACGGATCTATAACTTTTGTTCCTTTATTCTTCTTAAACATACCAGTTACTCCTTTTACACCGGATTTGATGGTGTTTTTTCCGGCATTTTTGATCGCGGTCATCACGCTG
>CAMPJM010000288.1 GCA_946886805.1 uncultured Flammeovirgaceae bacterium
GCTAAGGTAGGCTTATTTGCCACAAGGGAAGACAAGATAAATGATGCTGGCTACGCTGACTACGACTGGTTCAGAGTAGCTCCCTAATGGTTTGTGAGGATACAATCATGGCAACAACGACACAACCATGGCGACGGCATCACCCTGAAAGGGTGAAACATCAATAGCCCCGGGTGTAAACCCGGGGGTCAAGAATAAAAGAAATTAAAAGATTTTGGCGGAATTTTTGCCATTTCGCAAAAATTGTGACAAAATCTAATGTAAAAGCTGACAAGGATAATGATATGAAGAAGACAACAATGAAAAAGAGGTTGCAGGAATTAGCATGGGGGATTACCCTTTTTGCAGGAACATTGGTACCATTCAAAGGCCATACCCAGGTTGGCGCACAAGAACCAATCACAATTGAAAATATTTATGAAGGTCTCGAGTTTGACATGCCTAAAGTTCAGGAAGCAAGTTTTCCGGATTATGCTGTACGCATTGTTGATTTTGGTGCTAAAGGAGATGGTTTGCAGGACAATGCTGAAGCTATAAACAAAGCCATCAACGAGGTCGCAAAAAAAGGAGGTGGAAAGGTGGTGATCCCAAGAGGAATCTGGCTGACTGGCCCGATAGTTTTTAAAAGCAATATTAATTTACATGCTGAAGAAGGAGCGCTCATTGTTTTTAGTGATGATAAATCGAAATACCCATTGGTAAAAACTAGTTTCGAAGGCTTGGAAACCTACCGCTGCCAATCACCAATTTCAGGAAGGGATTTGGAAAACATTGCCATTACCGGAAAGGGCATCTTCGATGGATCAGGAGGAGCCTGGAGAATGGTTAAACGGAGCAAAGTTGCCCCTACGCAATGGAAGCAGATCGTGGCTTCCGGAGGTGTGGTGAGTGAGGATGGCAAGGCCTGGTATCCTTCAGAAGAATTTAAAAAAGCTAATGACCTGACAGAGAATTTCAATGTGCCTCCATTTACTGAAAGAGCGCAATTTGAAGAAGTGAAAGAATTTCTAAGACCGGTCATGTTGAGCTTTGTAGGCTGTAAAAAAGTCTTACTGGATGGTCCTACTTTTCAAAATTCACCTGCCTGGAATCTTCATCCTTTGATGTGTGAAGATGTAATCATTAGAAATCTCACCGTTAGAAACCCTTGGTATTCCCAAAACGGAGACGGTCTGGATCTTGAATCCTGCAAAAATGTATTGGTATACAATAATAGCTTCGATGTGGGTGACGATGCGATCTGCTTTAAATCAGGGAAAAACGAGGATGGGCGCAAACGCGGGATGCCTACAGAAAATGTGATAGTAAAAAATAATATCGTTTACCATGGTCACGGGGGCTTTGTAATAGGAAGTGAAATGTCGGGAGGTGTAAATAATGTTCATGTCTCAAACTGCACATTTATCGGAACCGATGTTGGGCTGCGGTTTAAAAGTACTCGCGGAAGAGGCGGCATAGTAGAAAACATATGGATTTCCAACATCAATATGATCGATATTCCTACTGAGGCCATCCGTTTTAACATGTTTTATGGTGGTAATTCGCCAATATTAGAAGATGATCAGGATGCCAGCAAAGAGAAAAGAGATGAAACGCCTGTGCCGGTGACCGAAGAAACGCCAATTTTTAGAAACATCTTTTTAAAAGATATTACGGCAACCAGCTCTAAAACTGCCGCAATGTTTCAGGGGCTTCCTGAGATGAAACTGGAAAACGTAAGGCTTGAAAATGCAGTGTTTGAAACAGAAAACGGAATAACATTGATTGATGCAGTAGACATCGAATTCAGCAATGTAAAGGTCTTGAATAAGAAAGGAGCAGCCTTGACAATTTATAATAGCAAAAATGTAGACATTAACGCGCTGTCGTTTAAAGATCAGCAAAATGCTCCAGTCATAAAAGTTTTGGGGGATGCTTCAGGAAATATCCAAATAGAAGAGACAGCTATTACCGAAGATCAAATAGTTAAAGGAAAAGAAGTAGCGAAAAAAGCAGTTACCTTAAAATAAGGATAAAACTGCTGCGATTGGATCTCAGACAAGGGAGCATGCTCCCTTGTTAGTTTTTTCTGGCAAGAGCGTTGCGCCTGTGCCAAATGGAAATTTAAAGTAAGATATATGCGTCAGTTTTTAATAGTAGGGTTAATATTTCTATTTCTTCCTTTTATTTCCTTCATCCAAAAAGAGGAGATTACCATATTCCTAATAGGAGATTCCACAATGGCCAATAAGCCTTATGCAAACGGCAATCCTGAAAAGGGATGGGGGCAGGTTTTCCCGTTGTATTTAAAAGAGGGAATCAGGGTTGAGAACCATGCTGTTAACGGACGAAGCAGCAAAAGTTTTATGGATGAAGGTAGATGGGACAAGGTTCTCGAAAGCATTGAGCCGGGTGATTATGTGATCATAGAGTTTGGCCACAATGACCAGAAAATAAAGGATCCGTCCCGCTACGCAGATGCTGATTCTGCCTATCGGCTCAACCTTCTAAAATATATAACAGATACAAGAGCTAAAGGTGGCAAACCAGTTTTGGCAACGCCAATTGTCAGGAGGAGGTTTGACGAAAGCGGAAAGTTTTATGATACGCATACCGACTATCCGGATGTAGTAAGGGAATTAGCGGAGGAGGAAAATGTGCCACTGCTAGATCTGCATAAAAAAACCATGGAACTACTGAAGGCCTATGGCGAAGAAAGATCCAAAAAGCTATTTCTGCATATTCAACCTGGTGAGTTTTCTTCTATTCCGAAAGCAAAAGAGGATGATACGCATCTTTCCGGAACAGGCGCTTTTAGGGTCTGTGATTTGGTTGTGGAAGAGATGGAGAAAGCCCTGCCGGAACTCACGAAATACCTAAAGGAGTAGCAGTGACAAAACAGAGCGCAAATAAACTAATTTAAGAACTGTGAATAACATACTAATAATCTTGATGTTGGCGGGTGTAGTAGCCTGTAAAGCAAACGAAGTAGAAGGCTTACCCATTCTTGTCGATAGGATAGAAGTGAGTGGTGAAGATATTATGGCGGGTACATCAAGCCAAATGACTGCTATTGTTCATCCGCAGGATGCTACCGAAAAGGATGTTTTGTGGCAATCTTCTGATGAGGAAATTGCCACTATTTCAACTGATGGAATGGTCGAAGCAAAGCAAAATGGAGAAGTAATTATAACAGCGCAGGCTTTGGATAAAGGAGGAGTAAAAGGGCGCACAAATATTATAATATCTTCTTTTGATGATGCCGGACCCGATATGGGGAATGTCGATGCTATCAAGGTTAGTACTCCGGATGAATTAATTGAAGCACTTGATAATGCCCAGGCTGGCGATTCTATTGTGTTAAAAGGAGGAGAATACATTTTGAACGAAAAAATTGAAATTACAGCTTCTGGCACTGAAAATGAGTTGATTACGCTCATTGCTGAACCTGGGGATGAGAGACCCAGATTTGATTTCACCTCCATGTCAGAGAATTCTTCAAATCAGGGAATTGAATTGAAAGGTAATTATTGGCATATAAAAGGTATCGATATTTTTAATGCAGGTGACAATGGAATGCAAATCAAAGGAAACAACAATCTGATCGAGTTTTGTACTTTTTCAGAATGCTCGGATTCTGGCTTACAATTGGATAATGGAGCCTCTAACAATACAATTCTAAATTGCGATTCATTTTTTAATGCCGATTCGAAAATTGAAAATGCTGATGGTTTTGCCTGTAAACTTACCGTAGGCACAGGCAATAAATTCATTGGATGCAGGGCCTGGCAAAATCTTGATGATGGATGGGACGGTTATCTGAGAGACAATGATAATATCACTACCACCTATGAAAATTGCTGGGCTATTAAGAACGGCTATTCAAAGGAAGGTGTAGAAGGGCAGGGCGATGGAAATGGTTTTAAAACTGGGGGAAGTGATGGTAAAGATCTTAAACACAATGCAGAATACAGAAATTGTCTGGCGGTTGGAAATGTAGCCGATGGCTTCGATCATAACAGTAACCGTGGGAGTGTCACACTCTATAATTGCACGGCATACGACAACGGGAAAAATTTGAATTTTAGTAATACAAATCCGTTAGAAAAATTAATTATAAAAAACACCGCCGTACTTGGACCTGTAGGGAGTATTAATGCTACCGAAAAAGATATCTCTCACAATAGTTGGATGGACGGGGTTGAAATATCGGCAGAAGACTTTCAGAGTCTTCAAATGGAACAGCTTACTGCTCCACGAAAGGCTGACGGATCATTGCCTGATATTACTTTTATGCATTTGGTGTCCTCGAGTGATCTTGTCGACAAGGGTGTTGATGTGGGATTGCCTTTCAACGGTTCTGCGCCCGATCTGGGAGCGTTTGAATATGTGGAGTAATAGATTCATATAGCTGAATAAGAAGTAAAATAAGTAAAACCTGTTTTTTGAAATTAACTGTCCGAATTAATGAATATACATTATAGACTAAAGATTGCATTTTTAAGCCTTTTGCTAATAGGCTCGGTATCCTTTATTGCAAAAGAGAAAATAGTTACGGTTTATCTTATAGGAGATTCAACGGTAGCGGACTATACTTTATATGACGAAGATTATATGAAAAAAAGGTTTCCTATGACTGGATGGGGGCAGGTTTTTCAACAGTTTATGACCGAAGATAGTCTATCCAAGATCGATGGACTTATAAAAGCTGACAGTGTAATTGTAGACGATAGAGCAAGAGGTGGTCGAAGTACCCGTACATTTTTTCAGGAGGGAAGATGGAGAGCGATTTATGATACTCTGAAAGAAAATGATATCGTCATGATGCAGTTTGGCCATAATGATGCAGCTAAAAATAAGCCGGAAAGATATGTCGACATCGAGGGATACAAGGAATTTTTACGGCTCTATGTAACTCAGGCTCGACAGAAAGGAGCAATTCCAATTATTCTAACGCCTGTGGCCAGGAATGCTTCATGGGAGAACGGGAAGTTATTTAACGTTCACGGGGACTATCCGCAAGCAGCCAAAGATGTAGCAAAAGAGTTGGATGTGTTGCTTATTGACCTAAATCAGCTCGCAATTGATCATTTTAATAAAAAAGGGAAAGAATATGTCAGCAAGAACTATTTTATGAATTTGCCGGCAGGGAAATATGAAGCTTACCCTGATGGTCTCGATGATAACACCCATTTTCAGCCCGAAGGAGCAAAAGCTATAGCGCAATTGGTTTTCGACGCAATGAAAAAGTTGAAATAAGTGGGAAGCACGACGGTTGAAAGTTGAAGGTTTAAAGTTTAAGGTTTCAAGTTCAAGGTTCATGGTTCAAAGTTCAGCCGATGCGAAACTGAGACTTCCGAAGTTTTTCAGCCTTACGCCAGAGGCTTTTTTAAGATCTTATTGCTTAATATAAGTCAGAGGTATAAACTTACCAAACTTCGGAAGTCTTGCTTTTTTATTAGCATTAGCTATTAAAATTCTAAAAAAGTCGGACGGTTTAAGGTTTAAAGTTCAAGGTTGAAAATGAAAAATTGAAAGTTGAAAGTGGCAGGTTACAAGGAAACGAGCTAATTTATTTTGTCCAATGCGGTGGAAAATTACCACTACTCCATGCCCCAGCGGGGCAGCCTGTTTATAGAAAAATATAAATAATAGGGAATACGCTCCGTAGGTGCGTTCTGTTGGTGAAAGTGTTTATATTTCAAGTTCAAGGTTCATGGTTCAAAGTTCAGCCGATGCGAAACTGAGACTTCC
>CAMPJM010000289.1 GCA_946886805.1 uncultured Flammeovirgaceae bacterium
ACATTAAACAGCAAGCAAAAATCAACATTTACAGCGAATTTTCATGCCTTCATGAATTATTAATATAAAACAATTTTTAACAGATTAGGTTTTGGTTAACACTTCCCTAACTAAATTCACAAAATGTCTATGAAATTCATTTATTTCTTAATAAGTCTCTTATTTGTCTCCGGGAATATTGTTGGACAGGGGAAATCGTCTGGAGAGATGGTTTCCTTTAAAACTTCAGATGATAAAGAAAGCACTGCGTATTTTTTTAAAACTGAAAAAGCAAGCGAGAATTACTTATTTGTATTCCATGATTGGAGAGGGTTGACTGATCAAACAAAAAAACAAGCAGAAAAATTATTTATAGCGCTGGAAAATGTAAACGTCTTGGCGATTGACCTGTACGGTGGTAAGGTGCTGGATACCCAAGAAGAAGCCGAGGCATTAATTGAGGAATGGGAAGACGAAGATGAAAAAATAGAAAGTATAGTTGAAGGGGCTATGGATTTTGCCAGTAAAAACGCCAGAATAGGTACGGTTGGTTGGTCTGTTGGTGGCAAGTGGGCGCTTGATGCTGCAATTATTGTAGGAAGTCATAGTATAGGCAGTGTATTATATTATTGCGAACCCGAAGATGATGTAGACAAACTTAAACTTCTTCAAGCTCCCGTTTTAGCTATTTTTGCCGAAGAAGATGAAATTATAAGTGAGGAAATTATAGAAGAATTGGAGGAGGATATGGACGAAGCGGAGGAAGAAGTTGATATTGAAATGTTTGACGCAGCTCATGGTTTTGCGAATCCTGCAGATCCTAACTTTGATAAGAAAGCGGCTGAAAAAGCCCATAAGATGGCTGTAAAATTTTTAAAGAAGGGCTATGAGAAAACTTATGAATAATAGGTTAGCACTACTTAAACCGTGGTGCGGTCTAATGTATAGGCCTGATCTAATGGACCGGAGCGTAGTGGATCAGGCGAAAGTCGGGATAAAAATCTAATTTTAGCCTGGTCACGGAATCAAAAGAAGCTGTCTAGAATAATCGGCTTGCGGGAAAAATCGATTTGAAAAATCGCTCTCCTGACTAAACGATTAAGTTCGTCATTAGCAATTAAATGATCTGCTTGATACGCCGATAAAGTCTATTTAATGGCACTCCTGCCTGATTGGTCATCCTTACTGAAAGGAGAGATCCAAGAAAATAAAACGACATTGGCATCTGGCCTGATACTATTCTTTTATCCCCACGAAATGAATTAGCTTAAAAGGATATCCTTTTTTTAGCTCTATGGTTTTTTCCTTTAACATATCAGTCCTGAGATCCATGAAATCCTTCTGTATAGATGGTATATCATATAAAACCTCATCTTCCCAAGGTACCAAAGAATTTTGAGGTTGGTCTTTCGCAAATGCTTCAAGAATTAAGCGCCCTCCTTTTTTTAAATATTTTACAAGCTTTCTGTGAAAGATTTCCCTTTTATCATCAGGAAATTGCGTATCCAGTAAAGCAATCAAGTCGTAACTGTCTTCATCGGCAGAAAAAGTGGATAAATCGGCTGTTTCATAATTAATACTTACAAATTTTTCGTCTGCTAATTGCAGGGCCTTCTTTTTGTTCTCTTCTTCTTGATCGAAGGCATCGACTCCCCAACCATATTGGGCTGCATAAACAGCATTTCTTCCATCCCCCGCGTTGGGCAAAAGCAACTTTCTGGCAGGAATAGTATCAATAAATTGGGCAAAAAAGTCGTTGGGGTGCTTATTTAAGTACCCCGCTTCTTTATACTGGTCTTTCCAATTGTCTTTCATAGGTTATAAATAGTAACCGCTGTGAATTAACTAATGTTGATAAAAATCATTGAAAATTAGACCATTTAAACCCTCTCACTTCAGGAGAGGGCATGAGCTTGCCCCGAAGAATTTCGGGGGTTAGGTAAATAAAAAACCTAATTTTCAATAATTTTTAATTGTTAAGTGTAATTGGCACCATAATTTTTAATTTATATGATAACAACCATTAAAAGGGCAGTTTGGTTAGATCAACATTGCCTCCTGAAAAGATAAGCCCTACATTTTGATCTTTAAATTTGGCTTTGTTTTTCAAAATGGCAGCCAGGGGTACTGCACCGGAAGGCTCAATTATTATTTTCATCCTCTCCCAAATAAGTTTCATTGCCTCAACTATTTCCGCCTCAGTAACGGTAAAAATTTCTGAAACATGATCTGAAATGATCTGGAAGGTTTTGGGGCTTAACGATGTAAGTAGCCCATCGGCAATGCTTTTTGGGTTCTCTAAATTAATCAACTTTTTCTGTTTCAATGATAAATAGGCATCGTTTACTAATTCAGGTTCACCAGCGAAAACCTTTATGTTATCGGAAAAATAGTGTGCTGCAAGAGCTGTTCCGCTAAGAAGCCCGCCACCGCCTACCGGGGCAATTATACAGTCGAGAGTAGGGATTTCCTTCATAAGTTCTAAAGCAGCAGTTGCCTGTCCGCAAATTACCCGGTAATCATCAAATGGATGTACAAAAGCAGCACCTGTATCTTTTACTACCTGCTGTAAAGTTTCTTCTCTTGATTGTAAGGTAGGTTTACAGGAGATTACTTCTGCACCATATCCTATTACAGCATTCTTTTTCACTTGGGGGGCTGTTTCAGGCATCACGATGTAGGCTTTCAAACCATTCATTTTTGCCGCTAAGGCCAACGCCTGGGCATGGTTTCCTGATGAATGAGTGGCAACCGCTTTTACATGCTTGTCGTCTTCTTTAATTAACATGACCGTATTGGTAGCCCCTCTGAACTTAAAAGCACCAACTTTTTGAAAATTTTCACATTTGAAGAACAAAGATGCTCCAATAATTGCATCAAATGTTTGGGACGTTAATACCGGTGTTTTTGAAATAAAAGGCGCAATTCTGGAAGCGGCTTCTATAATGTCCTGTTTGGTGGGTAATGAGGTATGATCGTACATTTTAAAGCTTAAATGGTGGATTGACTGGCTGAGTTTTTATTTTATTCATGATTTATTCAATGAATTGAGTTTTGATGAAACGGATAATTCAGCATTCATTTAACCTTTTTAATACTATGCAGTTTTGATGTAATCTGTTATTTATCAAGCTTTAAAATTTTTTTCAAATTATGATTATGTCGGTTAGTTAAACAGGGAAATCGCTTTTAAAAGAATAAGCCTGAAAGGCTGACATTATTATAGCTATATTGTTTTTACAACAAAAACCCTGAAGGGGTGACATTATTCCTGCGATATAATGCCACCCCTTCGGGGTTTAGAGGCAGATTCTTTGCTTTTCTATAATAATGTCAGCCCGTTGGGCTTTCAAATTATAACTCAAATATGTTAAAAGCTATTTCCCTGTTTAGTTAAGCTAATGTCGGCCTAGAAAATAAACATTAGTACGTTTTTCAACAGACCTTGAACCTTAAAACTTGAACTTTAAACCCTGTCTTGCTTAGGTGAGGTCATCACTATCCATAAATATCCGCCAGTTCTAATTTCTTAATCCTTGAATGGATTGCGCCTTTGGTACGACCAAAATGTCGGGAAATATCTTTTATGTTCACCCCTTCACAAAACATTACGGTTAATTGTTCATCCTGCTCGGCAGTCCAGGGTGCATAAGCTCCTTTGTGAGTTTCTCTTATTTTTTCGAGAGAATAAGATTTCTTCGTTTCAACTTCTTCCTCAGCTACATTTTTCGAAGCTTTTTTATAGGAATACCTGGACATATTATCAATAGCGGTCTTTTCCTCTTCAGGTTCGGTTGCCACCTTCATCACATGAATCTGAGAAGATGAAGGGAAGATTTTAGGCATCAGGGTTTCCGGAATATGAATGCTGTTCTTTGTCCGTGTAGCTGCTACATATAACAAGTTTATTTCCTCATTTAACTTTTCTTTGCTAATATCTTCCTCTTTTTGTTCTTTTATTATTTTCTCCAATTTCTCTTCCGTAAGGAAATCGTTTACCAATTGGACCGAATCATATTCCATTCCTTTGCAACGATGAACAGTAGAAAAAACCATTTCTGCCTTCTCTTTTTCATCATTAGGCACATGTTTTTCTTTTATTCCTTTTAAAATTCCTGGAATTTCATTGCCATATTCTTTTACTATTTCCACCATCATTCTCAACTGCACGTCTTCGGTTTTGTCAATGTATTCTACTAATTCATCAAGGTCTTTCATGGATTTGATGAGAACATCCCGGATTAGTCTTCGTTTTCCATTGTACAGGTTGAGTACGTCATATAATGAGGCTCCTTCATCTGCGTAAGTATAAGAGTTGATGTTACCCTCGAAATAGATATGCTTCAGGTTCTCTTTTTCCCGCACATATTCAATGGCTTTTAACAGAAGTCCCAAATTTGTTCTGGCTATTACAGCTTTGGATTTAATGGCTTTAGATTCGCCTTTGCCTTTGATCGGCACCGTTTTGACATCACCCAAGTGACTTTTGAATTTCAGTATTCCTTCTGCAAGATTCGCAATATCCTGACTGAACCTAAAGCTGTTGGAAAGATGAAAAGTCTTAAAATTTGCTTTTTCTAATGAGTTGACAGCAAATCGCCATCCATATATTTGTTGGTGCGTATCGCCAACAATTACTTTTGTAGCCTTTTGTTTTAAGAAGATATCCAGCATTGCAGGGGAAGCATCCTGTCCCTCGTCAAAAAGAATATAATCATAATGTAGAACAGGATTAGCCAATTGAAATTTTTTTAGGTAGAAATCATGTGTGATCTCTATTTCACCACTATCCATTTTACTAAGAAAAAGCCTTGTCATCCTTTCAAGATAACCATAGAACGATTTTACAAAAGTTTTTGCTTTCTGATCGGTAATAACATCCAGATAATTTAAATCCTGAACTTTTTCTTTATTACTGTTACAAAAATAGGCTGCAAATTTTTCGATATGATTTGCTATAATATACTTTGAGTGTTTTTCGCCATTATCCTGTAATCCAAGAAGTGCCACAATTTCATATACCTTATATCCCTGCGGCGAAACTTTGTAATTGCTTCCGAAGACAACATTTTTATAGGCGAGGGAATGCGCTGTTTCTACAGCAACATTGTACAGGCCTTTGCTGAGGAATTTCTTTTTTGCTTCAATTTTTACAGATTTATTAAAGGCGAGGTATAATATTTTACTTTTTTTTGGTCGGCTGGCGGCGTATTCAATAATGGTAGTGGTTTTTCCGGATCCTGCTATAGCATTTATTTTAATGTTTCCAGAGGAATTGATAATAGCAGTTTGTTCTGAGGTGAGGTTCATAATAATATAGCCAGGTTAGAAAAAAATGAAGTCAATCAAAAGAAAAATTGAAACCTAAAATAGTAAAAAATTGCTATAAAAATCAAGAAGTAGATGCAATGTAGCTTTTATCAGTTGTAGAGACAAGGCATGCCTTGTCTCTACAACTACAAAAACTCTACAACAACCACACTAATGTGCCTTCAACCAATTTTCGCCAAATCCCGCTTCAACTTCCATAGGCACTTCCAGAATGATGGCGTTTTTCATATATCCAATGATCTTTTCCTGCATCAGTTCTTTTTCGTCCTTATGCACTTCAAAAACCAATTCATCATGCACCTGCATGATCATTTTAGAAAGAAGTTGTTTACCATCTATCCTTTCCTCTTCCATCCATTTATGAATCTTGATCATCGCTACTTTTATAATATCAGCAGCACTACCCTGAATGGG
>CAMPJM010000290.1 GCA_946886805.1 uncultured Flammeovirgaceae bacterium
GCATTTAAAATGGCTGATTTAATAATAGCACCTTCCTCAATAAAAATATTTTCCTCGCCATATACATGGGTATATTTATCATTAATGGGTGCGGAAGTTCTTCCCTTGGTAATAATTTTAAAATCCTTATTTATTTCTTCCTTATTCAAAGCGAAAATGTCCCACAAATGTCGAACGATGGCAACATCAAAAGCGCATGATATAAGGTTGAAATGGGAATTAATTTGATCAGGATTTTTTTTAATCTCGGCTGCAGTATGAGCATTGCATTTACCGCCAATAAAAAGACCTTCATGCACTAGCCCCTCACCAAAATTCAACTGTTTAATGGCCAAGACTAATTCTTCACTAGGACTCACAGCCCCATTTATGACGTAATTCTCTTCCGTAACTATAAGAGGAAATTTATTCTGCAGGTAGGGTTCAGCAATATAAGAAGGGGATAATCCTAAGGCCAGCTTCCATTTTTCGGACAAAGTTAAAATACCAACTCTTATCTCAGCAACCGGACGTGTAAAAGTAAATGGCAATAAGTTGTTGCGGATCTCAGCAGGCTCAAAAATGATTAAATTCATACGCAAAACTAAAAAAGTAATTTATTCCCTGCTTATAAATCGAATAAAAATTTTATGACTGCTCTGCCTGTGAAAGTAGCAATTACAATTCAATCGTTTTCGGCGTAGTGAATGTATCTAACATATATTGAACCCAAAAATAGTGTCATAGCGTTTATCATGGCACCCAATAATGAAAAGCGGGCATAGCCGTGGGAGTATTTATCTGTGCTGCCTTTTTTTGATTTATTTTCAAATACCAACCTGCACCCAGAGAAATACTATCGGCAAAGTCATGTAGTGAATCTGCCAATATTGCTATACTTCCAGAAATCATACCGCCTATAAATTCCAGTACTGTAAAGGCCACGTTTAGGAAAAATGCTGTTCGGATGCTGTTTTCTTTCTCTTCATTCGCCATCAGCCCCGGTTAACTTTTAATCCAGTTTTTCGCTTCTTTCTTCTTAGTGGTGTCGAAATATTTGACATCAGCGGACGTGAAAGGTTTCATTCCTTGGGTCATCCATTCCTCCCATTTCTTTTCGCCTACAATAGCCACCTTCTCAAAATCATTGGCATGGCTGACATCAAATTTTATGTCTTCCCATAAGGCTTTCGAATCCCACCCTTCAAAATCATCCAGCTCAAAATACCAGCGGATCTTTTGATGCTGGGTAATCAAGTTCTTTACAAGCGGTAATATCTTATCGTAATCAGCTTCGGTTAGCTTTTCGGTGGCTCTTGTAGCAATAATATTTCCTTGAGTTTGTTCCAGTATTTGTATCATAGTTTTTTATTATTTTAACACTCCAAAATGGTAGTTGTTTTCCCTGTTTATGGGTTAGGTCTTGTGAATTAGTGTATGTCCTGCATTATTGGAGAGAAGTTTCGTCGTTCCTACCCATGACACGTTGTTGGAGATGTTGGGAGAAGCTCTGCTTTACTAAACCATGTCCTGAAAGGATCTAGGATTGGTAAAGCACCCAGCCTAACTAAGAAAGCTTTACCAAACCTTCTCCATTTATTGCCTGATATTTGGGCAATAATTTTATCAACTGTGCTTTATCAGGCTTTAGGTCCTTACAGGATGACATTGTTTGGCAAAGCAAGAACCACTGTCACTCACTCTCCATAAAGTGATGCCTTTCACATAGGGGATCCAATTTGGGGTGGTAAAATTTTGTAATCTTTAATGACTATGGCCGGCTTCACTTTTGTTCATTTCTGCAATTAAATAATAAGCGTTATTCATGGCAAACAAAGCATTTGCAGGAATTTCATTCGGGAACTTTACGCCTACCCAATTATTGCTTGAAACGTTTGTTATAACCTCCACAGGAGTAAACATCCAATTTTCATCTTCCCCTTCTATTTCTTTTTCTGCCACAAAAGCAAAATGCCTGTCTCCAACACGTGTAATCGCCTCTTCAGGCAAAGCATAAGTCTGTGTGCTATCTGTCAATACTTCACCCTTAATATACATTCCCGGAATTAGCTTTCCGGTCTTGTTTTCAATTTCGGCATGTACATGTACCGCCTTTGGATCTTGCTCGAATTTTTTTCCGACTGAATATATTTCAGCAAATAACTCCCTATCAGGTAAAGTTTCTACTTTGAACCTTACTCTTTGGCCTTCTTTTATCCGATATACATCCTTTTCAAACACCATCAGATCGGCATGAATATGATGCGTATTGATAATTTCGAACAAAACATTTTCGGGCGCTACGTATTGCCCTATTTTTACTTCTACCTTCACTATTGAGCCATCAATCGGACTCACAACGGGAACTTGATTATAAAAATTGCCCTCCTGAAGACGTGATGGATTCATCCCAAACTGCCACAGCTGAGACTCATAGCTTTTGACCATTCCTCTGGTGGATTGATAATCTGCTTTTGCTTGTTGAAATGATTTTCCTGAGCCCACTTCTTCTTCGTACAGCCTTTTTTGCCGTTGATAATCCTGCTCCAGAAATTGCAAGGAATTATAAGCTTCCAGATAATCGCCCTGCAATTTGGTTAGGTTGGGGTGTGTGAGGTAAGCCAATATCTGACCTTTTTGCACCTCTTCTCCTTCAATCACTTTTATGGCGGCAATATTGGCACCGATAATGGCCGTAACTGTAGCCTCATTTTGAGGCGGTACCTCTAAATGACCGTTAGCCTGGACCACCGAACTCAGGTTCTTTAATGGAACAGTGCCTACTTCCATATTGAGGGCTTCAAATTGCGCTGCAGAAAAATGGACATTTTCTCCTTCACCCTCATGCCCGGTATGCGCGGATTCTTCTTCGTGGCCATGTTCATCATCTTCATGCATTTCTTTTTTTGCTTCACAGCCCGCTAATAAACCGAGGATTGCAAAAAAGCTTAATACTCTAAAAATATATAGGTTCATTTTGATTTTTATTTACTTATTATATGGATTTATAAAGTATTCCAATTGAAATTTTAACGTCAGGTAATGAGACAATGCTTCCTGCGCTTTTTCTTCTATTGCTACTGCTTCCTTTAAGTTTTGGATAAAAGATACATAATCGATAGCACCTTCTTTATAGGCAAAGGTGGCTCCTTTTCGCAGTTCACGTGCCAGTGGCAAAGCTTCCTCTTTATAAAAGTACCACGATGCCAGCCATTTTTGGTATTGTTGGCGCAGTGACTGATAATCAGCTTGAACTTCAAACGCTGTTTGCAAATATTCCTGTTCTGCTATCTGGTTCTCAATTTCGGCAGCTTGAATTCGGCCCTGTTGGGGTAGAAAGAACAAAGGAAGGGAAACTCCCACTTGGAACTGGTAAAAGCCAGACTCACCCAGGACTTCCTGTACCCCATATTGCGCATTTATTTTAGGGAGCAATTCTGCTACTCTGGCACCCTTTTCTGCACCTGCAACTTCCATTCTTTGGCTTGCTATTTCTAAGAGTGGATGATTGCCAAGGGAGTCCTCCAGGAGAATTGGCTGAATCCAGTCTTCTTCTTCTGAAAAGCGAACAGTAAATAAGGTATCGCTTACCATCCAAAGGTTTAATTTGGTTAATGCTTCTGTATATTCATATTCGGCCTGCTCTTTTTGCAGCGTTATTTGCTTTACCTGGTTGGCAGCAGCGAGAAAGGCAAGTCGAGAAGTTTCCTCTACTTCATATCTGATTTGTGCCGCCCGTTGAAACTCCTGGTACACTGAATCCAGCTGCCTGTACAGTTCCAGGTTTTTTCTTTTAACATAGGCACCCGCATAAGCCGATTTTACTTGTAGCCGGACTTCAAGCTCATTCAAATCCAAAGCTGCTTCAGCTAAAGATATTTTTTGATTTTGTAATTTAAGTGTGGGGCTTATTCCAAAGACATCAATATTTTGCTGTTGCACGCCAATAGTAGTATAAATTCCTTCGCCCTTACTATCTATTTCCTCCCCACCGGTATAAATTTGCGTATTGCCCAGATCCCAGGCTGTTTTTTTCAAAACTTTTTGTTGTTCAATTTTTAGCTTGGCAGTTTGTATTTTGGGATAGTTTTCCATCGCCCTGCCAATTGCTTCCTCCATTGAAATGGCAGGCAGATTTTGCTTTGACTGAGCTGCTAATGGCGGAGAAATAAAAACGCTTAGCCCTAATACCAGAACCATTGCAGTTGCGGCTTTTCCGAAGGTTGGCCTGATAGATCTTGTTTCCACCCATTGGTACAAAACCGGTAAAACAAACAGCGTCAGCAGTGTTGAGGTAATCATTCCCCCAATCACAACGGTTGCCAAAGGCTGCTGAACTTCTGCACCTGCCGAAGTAGATAAGGCCATAGGTAAAAACCCAAAAATATCTGTGAGGGCAGTTAGCATAATAGGTCTTATTCTTCTTCTTGCTCCTAATCTTATTCTTTCCCTTACATCTGTTACCCCTTCTTCTTTAAGTTCGTTCCAACCGCTTATCAGCACCAGCCCATTCAATACCGCTACCCCAAAAAGCACAATAAATCCCACTCCGGCAGAGATACTAAAAGGCATATCCCTGATCCAGAGCGCAAAAATTCCCCCGATGGCCGCTAAAGGAATGGCTATGTAAATCATGGTAGTTTGTTTAAATGAACGCAATGCAAAAAATATCAAAATGAAGATCAGCGCCAATGCCAGCGGAACCACCACCTGAAGTCTGTTGCTCGCTCTTTCCAGGTTTTCAAAGGCTCCACCGTACCGGATATAATATCCCGCAGGTAAATCTAATTCGGCTTTTAATTTTTGTTGGATTTCCTCAACCAAGGATTCGGTGTCCCGCCCCCGTACATTTATCCCCACATAAGTTCTGCGGTTGGTATTGTCGCGGCTGATCTGCATCGGGCCGAATTCATAGCTGATGTTAGCTACCTCTTTTAAAGGGATCTGAGCCCCATTCGGTGTATTGATGTAGAGGTTTTTAATGTCGTCTATATTAGTTCGATATGCTGAATCAAGACGCACCACCAAATCAAACCTCCTTTCCCCTTCAAATATGACTCCTGCTTTACCTCCAGCAAATGCAGTTTCAATTACCCTGTTGATATCATTAACATTCAATCCGTACTGCGCCAGTTCATCCCGTTCGTAATGAATAGTCATTTGCGGCATGCCGGTGGTTGCTTCCACTTTCATGTCGCCAACTCCTTCCACCGTTGAGATAATCTCACCCATTTCCGCTGCTTTATCTGCCAAAACTTGCAGATCTTCTCCGTAAAGTTTAACGGCAATATCTTCCCGAACCCCTGAAATAAGCTCATTGAACCTCATTTCTATGGGTTGAGTAAACTCATACGTTACACCGGGAATGATGCTCAACTTCTCCTTCATCTTAGAAATCAGCTCTTCTTTTGACTCGGCAGACACCCACTCTTCTTTAGACTTTAGTATTACAAAACAATCGCCTATATCCATAGGCATAGGATCTGTGGGGACATCGGCGACGCCAAAACGGGTCATGGCATGTTCCACTTCCGGAAAGTTTGCCAATAGTATTTGCTCTATTTGGGTGGAAGTTTTTATGCCTTCCGATAAAGAACTGCCCGGTTTCAAAATAACGTGGAAAGCTATATCACCCTCATCCAGTTGAGGGATAAACTCACCTCCCATGCGGGTAAAAGTGAAAATAGCAAGGGCAAAAAGCACTATAGATAAGATTAT
>CAMPJM010000291.1 GCA_946886805.1 uncultured Flammeovirgaceae bacterium
GGCTAAGAACATAATTTTTGACACAACCGCAAGACAAAAGCTAAAAAGAGGTGTTGACAAGTTAGCGGACGCAGTAAAAGTAACATTAGGTCCAAAAGGTAGAAACGTAATATTAGATAAGAAATTTGGCGCTCCTACTATTACCAAGGACGGTGTTTCTGTTGCAAAAGAAATTGAATTGAAAGATCCTATCGAAAATATGGGAGCTCAGTTGGTAAAAGAAGTTGCTTCAAAAACTGCTGATGATGCAGGTGATGGAACAACAACTGCAACTGTATTGACACAAGCAATCTTTGCTCAGGGATTAAAAAACGTTGCTGCTGGCGCTAATCCAATGGATTTGAAAAGAGGAATTGACAAAGCTGTTTTGGCTGTTGTTGAAAACCTTAGAAGCCAATCTAAAACTATCAGTAGCTCTAATGAAATTTCTCAGGTGGCGACTATCTCTGCAAACAATGACTTTGAAATCGGTAAAATGATTGCAAATGCCATGGATAAAGTAGGTAAAGATGGCGTTATTACTGTAGAAGAGGCAAAAGGAACTGAAACTGAAGTTAAAACTGTGGAAGGTATGCAGTTTGACAGAGGATATCTTTCTCCTTACTTTGTTACCAACACTGAGAAAATGGAAGCAGAGTTGGAAAATCCATATATCTTGATCTACGACAAAAAGATTTCAGCAATGAAGGAATTACTTCCTGTGTTGGAAACTGTTGTTCAAACTGGTAAACCACTTTTAATTATTTCTGAAGATGTTGACGGAGAAGCGCTTGCTACTCTTGTAGTAAACAAAATCAGAGGTGCATTAAAAATAGCTGCTGTTAAAGCTCCAGGCTTTGGCGATAGAAGAAAAGCTATGTTAGAAGACATTGCTATTCTTACTGGTGGAACTGTTATTTCTGAAGAAAGAGGTTTCAAATTAGAAAACGCTACTTTAGAATTCTTAGGTACTGCTGAAAAAATCAATATCGATAAAGACAATACCACTATCGTAAACGGTGCTGGTAAAAAAGAAGATATTCAAGCAAGAGTTGCGCAGTTAAAATCTCAGGTAGAAAATACTACTTCTGATTATGACAAAGAAAAACTTCAGGAAAGACTTGCCAAATTATCTGGCGGTGTGGCTATCCTTTACATAGGAGCTGCTACTGAAGTAGAGATGAAAGAGAAAAAAGACAGAGTTGACGATGCGCTTCATGCAACAAGAGCTGCTGTACAAGAAGGAGTTGTTGCCGGTGGTGGAGTTGCTTTCTTAAGAGCGATTGAAGCTTTAGACAACGTTGAAACTGACAATCCAGATCAAGCAACAGGTGTAAACATCATTAAAGTTGCCTTAGAAGCTCCTTTGAGAATCATCGTTCAGAATTCAGGAAGTGAAGGTTCTGTAATTATTCAGAAAGTAAGAGAAGGAAAAGCTGATTACGGTTATAATGCCAGAGAAAACAAATTTGAAAATATGTTTGAAGCTGGTGTAATTGACCCAACAAAAGTAACTCGTTTAGCACTTGAAAACGCTGCATCTATTGCTGGTTTATTACTGACTACCGAGTGTGTAGTTGCTGATGATCCTGAAGATGAAAAAGACTCTCCAATGCCTCCAATGGGCGGTGGAATGGGCGGAATGATGTAATTCAAACCTCCGTATAATAAAGAAAGCCTCACATTGAGGCTTTCTTATTTTATATGAATTCGTAATTCGGTATGGATTGAGGATGAAGCGATATTCTCGTAACACTCTGATCCTTTTATTTTAAAAACAAGGGCAACGCAACCATAGCCCTGAAAGGGCGAAATCATAATGCCAAGGGTATAGCCCTTTGCTACTTAGCATAATCGATGGCCTACACCAATCGATTGGAGATGTCACCCCGTTGGGGCTTCTAAGAATGAATTCTCAAAATACTCTGATCCTTATATCTTATAAATGGCAAGGGCAGTGGAACCATAGCTCTGAAAGGACGAAACCACAAATAACAACCGTCAGGAACCGCTATCTTCCTTGTCTTCCACCATAATCATTTTTATAGGCAGCTTAATGATTTCTTTAAAATCCTCGCCTGACTCCTGCATGTCTTCATCCTCCTGCTCATAATACCAGCGAATAGCTGCTGGTTTCCCTTCTTTTTTGAGCTTTTCTAATCTTCTAAAAATTTCCACTAAACATTTAGACGAACTTGTATTAAAATATTCGAGCTTTACATCTAAGTTTGTTTCCCCATTTGAAGCATTAATGTACTCATCCAACCACTCCAAAACAGGTTTATAAAATTCTATTGAATTTTCAGGAATGGATCTGCCGGAAATTTCAAAGGAACCATCCTCTATATTAAAGCTAATCTTTGGGGTTTTTGGGGTTGGTTCTAAATAAAAGCTATTCATACAATTTTTCTTAAGCTGAAATTTTAATCTCTAAACTAAAAAAAGAATATTGATTATCAATTTTCTGAAAGTTATAATCTATTTTTTCTCCTGATTTTCTTACAATATCAAGCATTCCTAATCCGGCTCCACCTTTATTGGAGATCTCTCCGTCGGAAAGCCTTTCTCTATAAATTGATTTTAACTGGTCGTTTGTCATATTATTTATAAAATCAATTCTTTCGCCTAATAACTTAACCTCAGAATTGAAAACTTGGTTTCCTGAAATAATCCTGTAACCAAACTCCTCTTTATAAAGTAAGAATATGATGGATTTCTCCTCATCCAAGCCTTCCTGTTTTTCCTCAAAATGATGATAAACATTTTGAAGGATTTCAACTAATATATTAAAAACCTTTTTCTTTATTTTAGTTTTTATCTCAATTTTCTCTAATTTATTTTCAGCAAGCTGAAGAATACTATCAAATAATGCCTCCGACACTGAACCTTTGTAGGCCAGTATTATATTGTCGTGGTGCATCCTTTGATAATGTTCGTAAATATGCCGCATAAAAAAATTAGGCTATCGTTAAAAAATTAAATATAATGAAATTAATGTAAAATTAAATTATTTTCCTTAACGTTTAAAAAAGTATTAATTTTGTGTCCTGTCAATCCTGCTATAGCCCTCATCAACAATAGTTTTGCCTTCTACATTTCTTCCTTGAACAGCTTCCTCATCATCTACATCTTCAGCACCATGAGAAAGCTTTTTCAGTTTACCGAGCAATAGAATTAATAAAAGCCCAAAAGCTATGGAAAAAATTCCTATACCGGCAAAAATTTCCATTTCGCCCAAATTTTGAGCTAACACCCCTAGTTCTCCAGCTAACTTATTTCCCAAGCCCGTCATTGCAAAATATAATCCCATCATAATGGACCCGTACTTTACTGGAGCTAATTTTGTTACATAAGATAATGCAACGGGAGACGAACACAGCTCCCCTATCGTGTGCAACATATAAGCACCGACAATCCACCACATGCTCGCTAGTCCTCCGTCTTTTGATTCTGCGGTAGCCCCTAGCATTAAAATAAATCCGAATCCCATGATAATATTCCCGATCGACATTTTGAAAATGGCTGAAGTTTCTTTCCCTTTTTTCCTCATCCAAACCCAAAAACCAGCAACCGGCAGACCAAACAATATTATAAATCCAGGATTGAAAAATTGGAACTGGGAGGCCTTCAAGGTAAATAATCCAAATACATCTTTGTCAGCTTTTTGTTGGGTGTAAAGATTCATCAAACCTCCCGCCTGCTCAAAAGCTCCCCAAAAAGCTATAACCATGAGAAAAGCTATTAGCATTACCATCACACGATCTTTTTCTATATAATTCAGTTCGTTGGTATAGATGCTAACTCCAATACCAACAATAGGCGCTGCGACAAGAGCCATTAAGCAGTAGAGCAAACTTCCTTCCAAGCCTGCATAAACGGCCAAGCCTATAAAAGCAAGTACTACTATCGAAACATTTGGCTGCTTAAAAATATTATTAAAATGATTTTTGGCTATATCATTTTTTACACCGGTATCTAAAACCTTCTCCTCCTTTACAAAATCTCCCACGCCAACAAGGTATTTTTGGCCGGATAAAAATATAATCTGGCCAATCAACATTCCAATACCAGCCAAACCGAAACCGTAATGCCAGCCATAGGTTTGTCCAACATAACCAACAATTAATGCTGCAAGTGCCGCACCGGTATTGATGCCCATATAAAATATGGTAAAGCCTTTGTCTCTTCTTTCATCGCCAGGCTTATAAAGGCCCCCTACCATGGTAGAGATATTTGCTTTTAAAGCTCCTACCCCAAGCACTATAAGAGATATGGCGATGTAAAACATTGTTTCACCAGGTAAGGCCATAATCCCATGACCTGCTACTAAAAGGAATCCTCCTATAACAACAGCCTTTTTTTGACCCACAAATTTATCCGCCAATATCCCTCCTGGTATTGACATAATATATACCAACATAGTATAGGTCCCGTACAATGTCAGAGCTTGTACTTCAGTCCACCCAAATCCACCAGAATCTACATTTGCCACAAGGTATAAAACAAAAAGCCCCCGCATTCCATAATAACTGAACCTTTCCCACATTTCAGTTAAAAATAAAATATAAAGGCCTTTTGGATGGCCCCACAGTCTCGATTGTTCCCAGGGCTTCGTAGTGTTATCCTGACTTGCTTGATTAAACATTTGCTTCTATTTAGAATTGTTTCGGTAGTTTTCATTTTAAAACTACGACGAGGGAATCATTTTACCAAATATTTTTGCTTTGTGAGGTCATTTATTGTTTTGTCGAATTTTTACATAAACAAGCTTATTTTCTAGATGTTGCTAATACACAGTTGCTTTTATTCGTTCGATAGTAACTAATTTTTAATATTTTTTTCGGAAGTATGTGTTTGCTCACAATTAATATTTAATTTTATGCAAACGATTGAAACGATTCACAATTCACATTTTTTTATTAATTACTACTCATATGAAACAATTTGGATTAATGTCTGAAGTCTCAAGGCTACAAGAGCAGGGAATATCCAAGGCAAAATTCGTTTTTTGGAATTTACCGCCCGCTCAATTAATTGAAGAAGCTCTCAAAAACAAAGAAGGTGCACTGTGCAATAATGGCGCGCTGATGTGTGACACAGGAGAATTTACCGGACGATCTCCCAAAGACCGTTTTTGGGTGAAGGATCAGGAAACTGAAGATTCCATCTGGTGGGGAGATGTAAACCTACCGATCCAGGCATCAAGCTTTGAGAGAATTCACCAAAAGATGCTCAAATACACGGAAGGGAAAAATCTATATGTAAGAGATGCATATGCAGGAGCTGATGAGGAGCACCGATTAAAATTAAGGGTGATTAACACCATGGCATGGCATAACCTCTTCTGTCATAATATGTTTATACGTCCGTCTAAGGAAGATTTAAAAAATTTCAGGCCAAATTTCACCATTATACACGTGCCGGATTTTGAAGCAGATCCGGAAGAGGACGGTACGCGACAAAAGAATTTTGCGATTATAAATCTGTCAAAGAAAATAATACTAATAGGCGGAACAGCCTACGCGGGAGAAATTAAAAAAGGCATTTTTTCTGTTCTTAACTATTTACTACCACGAAAGAACAATATACTTCCAATGCACTGCTCAGCAAATATTGGTAAAGATGGCGATACTGCTATATTTTTTGGCTTATCAGGAACAGGTAAGACAACTTTATCCGCTGATCCTGAGCGAAAGCTAATCGGGGATGA
>CAMPJM010000292.1 GCA_946886805.1 uncultured Flammeovirgaceae bacterium
TTTGATGAAAAAGTTATCAACAACCCTAACCCTATCTGGACCAGGAATCCGAACGATCTGAAGGATGAGGATTATTTAAATTTCTACAAAGAACTTTATCCATTTTCAGGAGACCCATTGTTCTGGATCCATTTAAATGTGGATTATCCGTTTAACCTGACTGGTATCCTATATTTCCCAAAAATTCAAAAAGATTTTGAATTCCAAAAAAATAAGATTCAGCTTTATTCCCGACAGGTTTTTATTACCGATGAGGTAAAAGACGTAGTTCCCGAGTTTTTAATGTTGCTACATGGAGTAATAGATTCTCCGGATATTCCTTTGAACGTTTCAAGAAGCTTTTTACAAGCAGATAGCAATGTAAAGAAAATTAATGCCCATATCACTAAAAAAGTAGCTGATAAACTTGGCGAGCTTTTCAAGAAAGACCGCCCAGCCTATCAGGAAAAATGGGACAGCATCGGCCTGTTTGTAAAGTACGGGATGATCAGTGAAGAAAAATTCTACGACAAGGCCAAAGATTTTGCTTTGTTAAAAAATACCAAAGGAGAATTCTTTACGCTCGACGAGTACAAGGAACACATAAAAACAAATCAGACAGATAAAGATGGGAACTTCACTTTCTTATATACTTCTGATGCCGGCAAACAAGATTCCTATATACAAGCTGCTTTGAAAAGAGGTTATGATGTCATCACTTTGAATGAGGTGATAGACAGCCATTTTATCAACACTATGGAGCAGAAGCTCGAAAAAGTAAGCTTAAAAAGAGTAGATGCTGATGTTGCAGATAAATTGATAGACACGGGTGAGAAAAAAGAGAGCATTCTTTCTGAAAAAGAGCAAGAATCTTTGAAAAAGATCTTCGAGCAAGCTATTAATAACACCAATACGACTTTAGCGGTGGAATCCCTTTCTGCTGATGATTTACCTGTAACCATAACGCTTCCTGAATTTATGCGAAGGATGAAGGATATGGCTGCAACGGGAGGTGGCGGAATGGCCATGATGGGTAATTTCCCTGAGCAATTAAGCGTGACCATCAATGCTAATCATGCTTTGGTAAGCAAAGTGCTGAAGGCAGAAAAAGAAGACGATAAACTTGC
Organism: uncultured Flammeovirgaceae bacterium; assembly: GCA_946886805.1. The sequence goes on from CAMPJM010000292.1 coordinate 1,107, forward strand.
CTTGGCAAAACAGGCCTATGATTTGGCCATGCTTTCGCAAAACATGCTAACAGGAGCAAACCTGACCGATTTTATTCAAAGAAGTGTAGAACTGGCTTCTAAGTAGGTATCTTAATATTAGTAAAAGGAGTGATCTTGGGCTTACCTTGGTCACTCTTTTCATTTCATGTATTTAAGAATCCATTTCAATTTATTGCTAGGAAAAATATTTTTTTATTCCCATCGTTATTTTTTCATATATTGTTGATATAAACCCAATCTATGTGGTATAAAAAAACTTTTCTTTTTAGTTCTGTAGTGTTGCTTATGCTTGCCTTTTCTGAAAAGGGAATTGCACAGACAAATGCTACGAACGACACCATAACTATGGCCGATACTACTTCAATTGAAGAAGTGCTCGGCTATGATCCCGATGATCCTAATAAAGATTTACCCACTACGGTAAACCTTGCTGAGGAGGAAGAAAAGGAAGAGGTTGAGGCAAAAAAGAAGAAAAGAAAAAAGAACGTCTATTACGGATTAAAAACAAAAAAAGGTTTCACTAAAAAAGGCTTTGGAGACAGAGAGGTTATAACGCTGTTTAATTATCTGAAAGAATATAAAGACCCGAACCCGTATATCAGAGATGTTTATTGGTATGACACCGAGTCTGGCTTAATAAAGGTATCGTCCAATGTCAACAAAGAAACTGCCCGGATTCTCCATGGCCCATACAAAAGAATACTGGGTGACCAGGTCATAGAAGAGGGGATCTTTTATATAGGAACCAAACACGGCAGATGGACGGAATTCAATGCAAATGATATCTTGTTAAACAAAGAGAAATATATAAAAGGCTGGCCAAAGGAATCTGAAATATCGTATTACGATACCGAAAGGAACAACGTTAAAGAAGTTACCCCTATCGAATATGGAGAAGAAGAAGGTGCCTATTACTATTTTCACGACAATGGACAGGTTGCTGTTATTGGGGAATACCGTTATGGAGAAAAAGTAGGCGTTTGGAAGGAATATTATAAAAATAGAGCCAAAAGAAAAAAAGAAGTCCAATACAGGGAAGATCCTTTCCAGGAGAATTTTAAGCCGTACATTCTTAGGGAGTGGGACGAAAATGGAAAGCTGATTTATGAGCAGGAACAGGCGAGGAGGTGAATTGGGTGTTAGGTTTTAGGTGTTAGGTGTTAGTTGTTAGTGATTAGTTGTTGGCGGTTAGCTATTTAACGGCAGTAGATTTTGATATCTCGGATTTGTGATTTTGCCAGCAATAGATCCTGATTTACAGAATTCTTCTTTATTGCTAAATTATAAATTCTGGAGGGTGAATGACAATGGATCATGCTTTGCTAAACCTCATTAGAGCCTGATAAAGTACAGTTGGTAATTATTACCTTGATATTACGCAATAAATGGAGAAGGTTTGGAAAGTAGAGCTTCTTTCAACATTTTGTACAACACGTCATCGGTAACGGATTTCGCAGAATGCGAAGTAAAGACAAACAACTGTTAAAATTGATGATGCTGAATAAAACTAGAAGTGCGGCAATCCCCCTTCGGCAACAGACGAGGCAGGCTTACGAAGCAGACCGATTGCATTTGGTATGGGGATTACCATATTTTGCTGTTATTGAAGGCCTTTCTATGTAATGGTGAAAAATAATAGCATTAATTACACGGCAATAAATGAATAATGTAATCAATAAGGATGTGTTCTTTAAAGATCTTGGCTTGATCGATTACCAGGAAGCTTGGGATTATCAGGAGAAAATCTTCAAAGCTACCGTAGAAAAGAAAATCAGCAATAGAAACCTTTCGCCCGAATCACAAGAAGCAACTGAAAATCATCTTTTTTTCTGTGAACATCCGCACGTTTTTACCTTGGGGAAAAGCGGATCTGAAGAACATTTTCTATTAAATGAAGATAGCCTCAAAGAAAAAAAAGCAAGTTATTACAAAATAAATCGCGGTGGCGATATTACCTATCATGGACCAGGTCAGATTGTAGGTTACCCTATCCTCGATCTCGATAATTTCTTTACCGATATCCATAAATATCTACGTTTGCTTGAAGAAGCAGTAATTCTTACCCTAAAAGATTATGGGATAATTGCCGGAAGGATTAGTGGCCTAACCGGGGTTTGGATAGACCACGAAGAACAAATTAATCCCCGAAAAATTTGTGCGCTCGGGGTAAAATCGAGTCGTTGGGTGACCATGCATGGCTTTGCATTTAATGTAAATACTGACCTTTCTTATTTTAATCACATAATCCCGTGCGGGATTTCCGACAAAGCTGTCACGTCTCTTGCTTTAGAATTAGGATCAGAACAAGATATGGCTGAGGTGCAAAATAAGCTGCTGATGCACATAACCTCACTTTTTGGCATGCACCTTTGCCACTCCTGAACCCCATTCATTTATCTCAAATTTTTCTTAGTATCATTATAGCAATGATCGCATTCTTGTTATATTTGTCTGGACTAATGCTTTCAAAGCATTGGCGAAACTAAAGCGATTTTTTTACCAGAAACCCACCTTTAATGTTATGAGAGATCAAATTGGCTCCAAAATCAAAGCCATTGTAGAAAAAGAAGCAGAAATTAAGCTCAATGAAAAAGATTTAAATGCAAGTCTTCAAAGCGACCTGAGGTTAGATTCCGTGGTGAGAATGAAAATTATTGCTGGGATAGAAAAAGAATTTGATATCGTCATCGATGAAATTGAAGCAGTAGATCTCTCCACAATCAATGAATTAATAGATAACGTTGAAGGCAAGGTGGCTTAAGGACTTCTAACAAAAACCGACTATATTTTGAACGACTTTTTTTCGCAACGACCCTGAGTTATTTTTGAAATAATTTATTTCCTCAATAAATAATCTACCATCTCACCCAATAAATTATGGTTACAACACTACTTGAAGCGTTGCTTGCCAGAGCAAATAAAGAAGGGGTTGATAAGCCCCGAGGTTTCTTTAATCCCTTAAAGAACGATTTTGATATAATATCCTTCTCATCGTTGGCTAAAACTGCTTTTGGCGTCGGACATCAGCTCATTAAATCCAACCCACATAAAAGAAAAATATGTGTTTTGATGACGACAACGCCCTATTCAACTATAATCGGATTTTATGGGGCTATATCAGCAGGTCTTACACCCGTAATAGTGCCCAGCCCCAAAGCTTTGAGTACCAGAGAGGACATCAATGAAAAAATAAGTCAACTGTACCAAAATTTCGGCGATAAATATGGCTTAGTAGTTGATGATCAATTTAAATCAACGTTGAACGAAGAAAATAAAAGTCGCCAATTTGACCTAATCTTACCCACGTCCCCAGAAAACTCTTTAGAAAAGGCAGACTTTCCAGCAATTGATTCCACAGCGGTAAAGCCTGATGATTATGGATTTTTACAGTTCACCAGCGCCTCAACCGGAAGAAGCAAAGCCATAGCCATTTCTCATGAAAATATTATTGCCAATACCAGAGACATAAAAGCGGCAAGCAATGCGGGTGACAACCAAATTGTAGTGGCCTGGCTTCCTTTATACCATGATATGGGATTGATAGGAACGGAATTGCTAAGCCTTGTAAACAATTATGAAACCTATCACATGGCACCTTTTGATTTCTTAAAACGACCCAGAAGGTGGCTTGAGGCAATTACCCGGTTTAAAGGAACTTTATCCCCAGCGCCTGATTTTGCGTATGATTACTGTTCTCAACTCATCAGTGAGGATGAATTGAAAGGGTTGGATTTGAGTACCTGGAAGTTGGCATTTAATGGCGCCGAACCTATCCAGGTAAAAACCTTGCAACGGTTTATCGAAAAATTTTCAAAGGCAGGATTTGCTGCCTCCACCTTTTTGCCGTGCTATGGACTTGCAGAAGCCACATTGGCCGTTTCCTTTTCTCCGGAGACAAGAGTTCCCAAATTTTTAAAAATTGATCAGCTTAGCGTCGGTTTTGACAAAAAAGTAATAGTCCATGAAGAAGGGCTATTAGATAAAAATATAGAAAAGCAATTTGATGATGGAACTTATATAATTTCAGTAGGAACGCCGCTTCCTGGCATGAATGTGTGGATAAACGGTGAAGATGGCAAGCAGGTAGAGGAGGGTATTTGTGGAGAAATAATGATCTCGGGATCATCGGTTGCCCAAGGCTATATCTTCGACCACACCGAGCCAATACAAGCTTTCCAGGACAGAAAAATTGCAACCGGTGACATAGGATTCTTTTACCGGGGAGAACTTTATGTTCTTGAAAGGATTAAAAATATCATCATCAAAAATGGCGAGAACTATCTGGCGAGCGATTTAGAAAGGCAAGTTTCTGAACTTACAAAGATTCCATTTGGTAAAATAGCGGTTTTTGAAGCAGATATCGTCAAAAAATCTTCTTTGGTAGCCATAATTGAACTACCCTCAAGAGCAAAAGTAGAAGACGTGGAGTCTCATCTAAAACAAAATTTGGTAAAAATGGATTTACCCATTGATAAATTTATCATTACCAAAGTGAAAACAATCCCTAAAACTACAAGTGGCAAGAAAAAGCACTATATGTGCCGGAATTTATA
>CAMPJM010000293.1 GCA_946886805.1 uncultured Flammeovirgaceae bacterium
AACTATAATACCCCCAAAGCTGTCTTAAACAATTGAAATAAAATTTTGAGGATAGTAGCTAATTTCTTATTATTAAAAATAAATTCGCAAGTCTTGATTTAGAACCTTTAAGAAGGTCTTTACTTTTAGAGTTCTATAAAAACTTATCTTTAACGTCGGGTTGAGGAGCGTTCTATCAACAATCCGCTTCAATTATTGACAAAACAAAAAACAAAATGAAAAACGATCAGTTTGGCAACTCCAGACGCAATTCACTAAAAAAAATTGGTGGTACCGTTGCATTAAGCTTAATAGGAACTTCTATGTCTCAAAGAATTTATGCTGCAGAAAATATTTTACCTGAACCTTTAAAGGGGCAAATTAACCACTCAGTGTGCCGATGGTGCTACAACGACATTCCTTTTGAAGATCTATGCAAGGCGGCAAAAGATATAGGAATCCCTTCGATAGAATTGGTCGGACCTGAAGAGTGGCCTATCCTCAAAAAATATGGTTTAACTTCGGCTTTGCCATGGGGCGCTGGTTTGGGAATCGAAAAAGGATTCAACAACCCTGAGCTTCATGCTGAATTAATTAAGAGCTATGAGGACATGATTCCAAAGGTTGCCGCCGCCGGTTATAATCAAATCATTTGTTTCTCGGGCAACAGAAAGGGCCTGGACGATCAGAAAGGCATAGAAAACTGTGCAATCGGATTAAAAAAGTTAATGCCTATTGCTGAAAAACATGGCGTTACCATGGTAATGGAATTGTTAAACAGTAAGGTGAATCATCCTGATTATCAGTGTGACCATACTGAATGGGGTGTTGCTTTATGTGATGCGATAGGTTCAGAGAGGTTCAAACTTCTTTATGATATTTACCATATGCAGATTATGGAGGGCGACGTGATTGCAACGATAAAAAAATATCATAGTTATATATCGCATTACCATACTGCGGGTGTACCGGGACGTCATGAAATTGATGAAACACAGGAACTTTATTATCCTGCGATTATGAAGGCAATTATAGACACCGGATTTAAAGGATATGTGGCTCAGGAATTTGTACCTAAAAAAGAGGATAAACTGGCTTCTTTGAAGGAAGGTATTAAGATTTGTGACGTATAGCAATTATTGCTAATTACGAGTTAAAAAAAAGGCGGTTTTGATAACCGCCTTTTTCATTATACGCTAATCATAAAGCTTTTGGAATGATTGGAACAGCTACTCATCCGTCCGCTCATTTCTGAAATTGCCAGAATAATTAACATATACTTCTTCTTCAATAATTCAGCGGTCGGACTTGTTAATTGCAGCTTTTGTGAAGGCCTGCGAGGACACAAACCTTGGGGTGCTAAATAAAGACTTCCGAAAGTTGGATTCATTATACCTTGGTATTATATTTTGGTACACATGTATTAGAAAACATCTGCGGCCAGGGAACAAAACTTTGGAAGTCTAAAATGGGGCTGCGTGGAAGCTCCTTTTACGATCATATAAATAAAAAAACCGAAGAGTTGACTCTTCGGTTCTTTATATTGTAGGCCTGATTACTATTATTCTTGTCCGATTCCCTCAGCAGCTTGAAGTTCCTTAGAAATTTCTACCGCCTTTTCGTCCATATCCAATTGAGAATATATAGTTTGCAAAGTTTGTAACACCTGAACTTCATCAGGCTTAATTTCATGTGCTTTCTCTAAATAAGGAAGGGCTTTCTTAAATTCAACTGCTGCCTTATCTTCAATTGCTTTTCCCTCCTTCTGATATGTTTTCAAATCCATTTCATTTGCTTCTTTAAGCATTTCAGCAGCAGTATTGTAGTAAATAACCGCTATATTAAAGTTTGCCTCAAAATAATCAGGGTCAATTTCAACTGCTTGTTTATAAAGTTCAATGGCTTTTTCTTTTTCTCCAACTTCGTCATTTAAAAATGCAAGGTTATAATATAAATTGGCATTTTCAGGTTCAGCCTCTATGGCCGTTTGTAATTTAGTTCTTGCCTCATCTGCCCTATCCAAAGAAATCAAAAGATTTATTTCATCTTTCATTAAATTCTTATCTTCTGGAAAGTCAACTCTGGCTTTTTGAACCAACTCCAATGCTTTTGCATCATCTTTATTAATTACCCTTTCCACATAAAGAGCACTATTATATACATCTAATTTACCATAATCCAGCTCTATCAACTTGTAATAGTTTTCCAAAGCCTCGTCCCACATTTCAGCTTGCTGAGCGGCTATTCCACCGTAAAGGTAAGCAGTAGTGTCCTGAGGTTTCAGTTCGCTCGCAAATCCAAAGGTTTCCGCTGCTTTTGCAAAGTCTTCATTCTGATAAGCCTCCGCTCCTAAGTTTACAAGTTGTCCCCAAACAGACTCCAATCGCTGATCTGCAAAAATAGCATAGGTGCCATTTTCTTTATCTAAGGATTTGGCTTTTTCAAAAGCATCAACGGCTTTTTGAACCTGGCTTTGATCCTTAAGCTTACCCTCTGTATCAAATATCATCGCCTCATGAATCGTGCCTTTTGTAAACCAGGTTTTTGGGTCGTCTTTTGTTTTCTCATCTTTTGTTGCTTCATCTATTAGTTGCATGGCTTCTTCAAGATTCCCTTTTTCTTTAGCTGCTTCCGCCTTTCTAACATTAGAATTTTGTGCCAACACTACATTTGTAGCAAAACAGAACACAAAAATAAGCACTAACTTTTGCATAGTTTTCATATAAATTAAATTGGTTTTTAAGGTTTGAAGGCTATTGCTTATTTGGATTTTACAACCTTCCATTTAAGGGCATAACATTCAACTTTGTTCTGAATAGTAAAAAAATAAATAAAATTAAATTAAATCTTTTCGTTTTCTTCATCATCCTCTTCGTCGTCATCGTCAATGCTCTCATCGATATCAGCACCATCTTCAATTTCTTCAATTGCAGATTCAATTTCACCTATATCAGAATCCTCATCAATAATTACGCCTTCTACAACAGGAGTTTTTTCATCACTTTCAATATCCATGCCATTTTCATTGTCGATTTCATCTTCAACCTCCCCTTCTATCTTTTCTATTTTCTCGACGGAAGAAATGGCATCAGTTTCGCTCAAACGGATAAGTCTCACGCCCTGAGTTGCCCTTCCCATTACCCGAAGGTTGGCAACAGCTATTCTGATGATGATGCCTGATTTATTAATGATCATTAAATCATCCGAATCAGTAACTTCTTTAATGGCAATAAGTTTACCAGTCTTTTCAGTGATGGACATAGCTTTTACGCCCTTCCCTCCTCTTTTTGTTATTCTGTACTCTTCAATGGAAGATCTTTTTCCATAACCTTTCTCAGATACTACCAATAAGTGAGAATCTTCTCTTGCCACACACACCATTCCTATCACCCAGTCGTCTTTATCTTTAAGATGAACACCTCTTACCCCTGCGGCTGTTCTTCCCATTGGCCTTACATCCGATTCATGAAAATGAACGGCTCTTCCTGAACTTTTGGCAATTATTATATGGTTGTCTCCATTTGTTAGGCTTACATTTAACAGCCTATCGCCTTCGTTTATGGTTATAGCGTTAATGCCATTCTGGCGAGGTCTGGAATAAGCCTCCAGGGATGTTTTTTTAATGGTTCCCCGTCTGGTACACATGATGAGGAAGTTATTATTGATATAATCTTCGTCCTCCAGGCTATTTACATTAATTACCGCTCTTACAGTGTCGTCAGCCTCAATATTAATAAGGTTTTGGATAGCGCGTCCTTTGGAAGTTTTACTGCTTTCAGGGATCGCATATACTTTTTTCCAGAATACTTTACCAAACTCAGTAAATATTAGGAGGTAATTATGTGCATGAGCAACAAATAAATGTTCGGTATAGTCATCGTCTTTTGTAGAGACACCTCTTGAACCAACGCCACCCCTGCCCTGCAGTTTATACTCAACCAAAGGCGTACGTTTGATATAGCCCTGATGAGAGATGGTAATAACCATTTCCTCATTAGGGATCATGTCCTCTATGGTAATATCATCAGCACTATGTTCTATTGTGGTTCTTCGCTCATCGCCATACCTGTCTTTTAGTTGAAGAAGCTCATCTTTTATAATTTGCATCCTTCGTGGTTCATTAGCCAGAATATCTTTTAAGTCGTCAATTAACTTTTTAATTTCTTCGTATTCGCTAACGATCTTGTCGCGTTCCATTCCAGTTAATCGCTGCAAACGCATTTCCAAGATAGCCCTGGCTTGAATTTCGCTTAGACTGAACCGCTCCATCAAACCGTTTCTAGCAATCTCGGGATCCCTGGAGGCTCGTATCAAGTTAATTACCTCATCAAGGTTGTCCAAAGCTATAAGATAACCCTCTAAAATGTGGGCTCTTTTTTCTGCTTCCCTAAGATCGTATTCTGTTCTTCTGATTACAACCTCATGTCTATGTTCTACATAGTATTTTATAAGTTCTTTTAAATTAAGGGTTTGCGGTCTGCCTTTTACGAGCGCCACGTTATTAACCCCAAAGGAAGATTGTAACTGAGTGTATTTAAATAAATTGTTTAGGACAACATTAGGAATAGAATCTTTTTTAAGGTCATAAACTATCCTTAAGCCATCTCTGTCCGATTCGTCCCTGATATCAGAAATACCTTCAATTTTTTTCTCATTTACCAGTGCAGCTGTTTTCTCAATCATATTGGCCTTGTTGACCATATATGGGATTTCAGTTACAATGATTTGTTCTTTGCCAGATTTTGTAGTTTCAAATACTGCTTTGGCCCTCATTACCACACTTCCGCGGCCAGTTTCAAAGGCAGATTTTACGCCCTGATAACCATAAATAATTCCGCCTGTTGGAAAATCAGGAGCAGTAACGTACTGCATAAGCTCCTCAATGGTAATATCATTGTTGTCAATAAAAGCAATAATACCCTCTACTATTTCGGGGAGATTATGGGGTGCCATATTCGTGGCCATACCTACCGCAATTCCAGAGGTACCGTTTAATAAAAGATTGGGTAGTTTTCCTGGAAGAACTGAGGGTTCTTTTAAAGAATCATCAAAATTTGGTTGGAAATCAACTGTTTCCTTGTTAAGGTCAGTAAGCAATTCATCAGCAATCCTTTTTAATCTTGCTTCAGTATATCGCATTGCAGCGGGTGAGTCACCATCTATAGACCCAAAGTTTCCTTGTCCGTCTACCAATGGATAACGCAAAGACCAAGGCTGGGCCATCCGAACCATTGTTGAATATACGGAGGCGTCACCATGTGGGTGATATTTACCCAATACCTCGCCCACTATCCTGGCCGATTTTTTATATGATTTATTATAGCTAACGCCTAATTCGAGCATTCCATATAAAACCCTTCTGTGAACAGGTTTTAATCCGTCCCTTACGTCGGGAAGTGCTCGTGATATAATAACCGACATTGAATAATCAATGTAGGCTCCTCTCATTTCATCCTCTATATTAATAGGGATAATGTTCTCGTTTGCTCCTTCTGCCATATTCTAATTAACTATTTCTTTTCAGAATTGAACCCGCAAGTTACATAAAATTTGTATAAAAATAACACAAAAAACGACTTGGTTAATTAATGTAAAAACTAGTGAATGTAGGGATTTTAATGTACAAATTAGATAATGAATAGATTTGATAATGCCTTTAAATTTACATTAATGCATTCTCTCATTAGTACAT
>CAMPJM010000294.1 GCA_946886805.1 uncultured Flammeovirgaceae bacterium
TTATGATATTGTATTTCCTTTAGTCCTTTAAAATATTTAATTTTGCATTGCCAACGAATGGCATTGGCTATACAAAATTAACTAAAAACTAGTTTCATAATTTATACCGATTAATCAAGAAAAGCATGAGTGAACAAAAAATAACCATTAGTAACGGAAAGCTTAATGTGCCGGATCAACCAACTATCCCTTTTATTGAAGGAGATGGCATAGGAGTAGATATTTGGCCGGCGTCAAGATTAGTATTTGACAAAGCTGTTGAAAAAGCATACGGTGGAAAAAGAAAGATCGAGTGGAAAGAAGTGTATGCCGGGGAAAAATCTTACAATAAGAATGGAAGCTGGCTTCCTGAAGAAACGTTAGCAGATTTCCGTAGTTATTTAGTAGGTATAAAAGGACCTCTTACAACTCCTGTTGGTGGTGGCATCCGTTCTCTTAATGTGGCCCTTCGCCAGGAATTGGATCTTTACAGCTGTGTAAGACCTGTTAGATGGTTTAAGGGTGTGCCTTCTCCTGTAAAAGCACCTGGAAAAACTGATATGGTGATTTTCAGAGAAAACACTGAAGATATCTACGCTGGTATCGAATTTATGGCCGGTACTCCGGAAGCAGATAAAATTAAAAATTTCCTTAAGAATGAGATGGGAGTAAATAAAATACGATTCCCTGAGACTTCTTCAATAGGAATTAAGCCAGTATCTCAGGAAGGTACTGAAAGATTGGTGAGAGCAGCAATAAAATATGCTATCGATAATAAAAAGCCTTCTGTTACTCTTGTGCATAAAGGTAATATCATGAAATTTACCGAAGGTGCTTTTAAAACCTGGGGATATGAATTAGCAGAAAGAGAATTTGGCGATAAAGTCTTCACCTGGGCTCAGTATGATAAAATTGTAGCCGAAAAAGGAAAAGCAGAAGCTGATGCAAATCAAAACCAGGCAGAGAAAGCTGGTAAGATCATAGTAAAAGATTCAATTGCGGATGCTTTCCTTCAGCAGATCTTGTTAAGACCTGACGAATATTCTGTAGTAGCTACTTTGAACTTGAATGGTGACTATATATCAGATGCTCTTGCAGCTATTGTAGGTGGTATTGGTATTGCACCAGGCGCGAACATTAATTATGTAACAGGCCATGCAATATTTGAAGCTACTCACGGTACCGCTCCAAAGTATGCCGGTCAGGATAAAGTAAATCCAGGCTCTGTAATTCTTTCTGGTGCTATGATGCTTGAATACATGGGATGGCAAGAAGCGGCTGATCTTATTTATAGAGGATTAGAAGAGTCAATAGCTGATAAAAAAGTGACCTACGATTTTGAAAGGCAAATGGAAGGAGCAACTTTATTAAAAACTTCTGAATTTGCTCAGGTTATTGTTGATAAAATGTAAATAATAGTCTTTGTCAAGCCTGAAAAGCTTTTCAAAAATTCAATTCTTTATTGAGAGCCTGTTTTTGCCCTTTTCGGTGATGCAGGCTTTCTTTTTACATATTCATTTAAAAATTGAGAGATGAATTTTTTCCTCCCTTTATTCCCTCTAAACTTAGTTGCCTTTCCGGGGGAGAGTTTAAACCTGCATATTTTTGAACCAAGGTATAAGCAGCTTATACAGGACTGTCTAGCGTCAAAATCTAATTTCGGTATTCCTTCTTTTGTACATAATACCATTGAATTCGGCACCGAAATGGAAATTAAAGAGATCGTAAAGGAATATGATGATGGTAGGCTGGATATTAAAACAGTTGGTAAGGCTATCATTAAAATAGAGAAATTTATCAATCCGATTGAAAAAAAGCTTTATGCAGGAGGCGAGGTTAGCCATAGAAAGGAGATCCAGGATAGCGATCCTCAAGTTTGGGATGAAATGATTTTAATGATCAAGGAACTATATAAATCTCTTAATATGGTGGAGGATGTGAAAGTGGAGGCAGACACAAAAGCTTATGACATAGGACACCATGTGGGTTTATCTATTGAACAGGAATATGAACTCATCCAGATAGAAAGTGAAACTAAAAGACAGATTTTTATAACAGATCATTTAAAAAAGTCCATTCCTGTGGTTCGGAACATGGAAAAAACAAAAGAAAGAGTTAAATTGAATGGTCATTTCAAGCATTTTGACCCTTTGAACTTTTAATTTTAATATTTGATCACAGAAGCTTTACCTTTTATTAAATGAATCAATGCCAGTAACAGCAATTTCGGGTTTCGGAGAAATATTATTGTTTATCGTTGGAGCTATTATTTTTATAGTTGGCGGATTGTTAACCGCTTACTTGATAAGACCAAATCGCCCGAATGTTGAGAAAAATACTTCTTATGAATGTGGAGAAGATCCAACAGGTACAGCTTGGGGACAATTTAACATCAGGTTTTATATTATAGCCCTTATATTTATTCTTTTTGATGTGGAAATAGTATTTTTATTTCCTTGGGCTACAGTTTTCGGGGATAAGACGTTGGTTGATGGTACAAACGGTCTATGGGGATGGTTTGCAATTATTGAAATGATGATTTTTATTTTGATCCTGGCTTTGGGGCTTGCGTACGCCTGGGCTAAAGGAGATCTCGATTGGGTAAAACCGCAAATTGTGAAGCCCGACTTCAAAGGAAAGGTGCCGGATCATCTGTATGAAGAGCTTAATAGGAAGATGGAATTTCGAAATGAAAAGTAAGAAATCAGGAGTTGGAAGCGGGAAGACTTCAAAGTTCAAAGTTTAAAGTTTAAAGTTTAAAGTTTAAAGTTCAAGTTTAAGTTTAAGGTTAATTCAAATGGTCCTAATCGCGGTGAATGGAAAAATCACCGCTACTACATGCCCCAGAGGGGCAATCTGTTTATAGAAAAACCTCAACAATTGGAATACGCTCCGTAGGTGCGTTCTGTTAATTGAGAGTGCAAGTTAGAAATTTCAAAATCGAAAGGAATACGGGGGCATGTTTGGAATTACGTCTCTGAATTTTAATCGAACGGGAGGTAGAGTAGATAAGATAATTCATCAATCATCAATCATCAATCATCAATCACAATTTATAATTCATAATTTCGCATGGGTTTATTAGATCAAAAGTTTGGACAGGGGGGCATCATCGTTACTAAAGTGGATGATCTTATCAACTGGGCGAGATTGTCATCATTGTGGCCGATGGGTTTTGGTATCGCTTGTTGTGCAATAGAAATGATGTCAGCCTATGCTTCCGGTTATGATTTGGATAGATTTGGGGTTATACCACGGCCTTCACCACGCCAGTCAGATGTTATGATAGTGGCTGGCACTGTTACTTTTAAAATGGCCGACAGACTTAGAAGGTTGTATGAACAAATGGCCGAGCCCCGGTATGTTATCAGCATGGGTTCTTGTTCCAATTGTGGAGGTCCTTATTGGGAGCACGGGTACCACGTTGTGAAAGGGGTGGACAGAATAATTCCGGTTGATGTGTATGTACCGGGTTGTCCGCCGAGACCGGAAGCATTAATTGGCGGGTTTTTGAAGTTGCAGGAAAAAATTCGAAATGAAACATTAATGGCGCCCAAGGCTTTGGAAAGGTTAATGAAGCAGGAAGCGTAATTTTTCGACACCTCAAATGAATAAAACCCAAAGATTGCATTTAAGAGAAGTAAAATTATCTGATTTATCTGCTGTTCATCAACTTCATTCATTCCCTGAGGTCGATCAATATAATACCTTGGGAATTCCCGAAAGTGAATCGGTTACCGAAGAAATATTAAGTACCTGGATAAATAACGGAAAAGCCTTGCCAAGGAATGAATATGTTTTTGTTATCGAGTCTTTTGAGGAAGAATTTATTGGATTAATTGCTTTAACCGCTATTAGGCCCAAATTTAAATCTGCAAAAATCTGGTATAAATTGCATCCGGATCATTGGGGAAAAGGATTTGCTACTGAAGCTTTAAAAAAAATAATAGAATTTGGCTTTCAAAATCTTCAGCTACACAGGTTGGAAGCGGGATGCGCGGTAGATAATATTGCTTCTTATAAAGTAATGGAAAAAGCAGGGATGATAAAAGAAGGAGGAAAAAGGAAAGTGCTTCCCATTAGGGGGCAATGGGTAGACAATTATGAATTTGCTATATTGGAAAGTGACCCGGGGCCTTAAAGATTTTGAGTTAAAAAGAACTGTAAAGACTTCCGAAGTTTTATAAATTTATATTTCAGCGTTTCAATCAACATCCAACGATGGAAATAATGCCTACTTATCGGCACGAAACTTCGGAAGTCTGAAGTAATATTAGAAGCAGAAGATTATATTAAAATAGCTGATTATGAATTTTGAAGAAATAGTAAATCTGATAAAGGAGGAAATAGGACAGGAAATTATTATTGATGTTGATTTAAAGGCAACTCCTCAAGCGGTTATTGTTTCTGCTGAAAATCTCGTAAAAATTTGCAGCTTTTTATATACTGACGAAAATGTGTATTTTGACAGCCTGAGCTGCATTACAGGTATTGATAATGGTCCGGACACCAATACCATGGAAGTTATTTATAACCTATATTCCATTCCTTACAATCACCATTTAATGATCAAGGTTGTTTTGAGAAGGAATAAGGAGGAAGAGCCAATGCCGGAAATTCCTACAGTAAGCACCATCTGGAAAACAGCAAATTGGCATGAAAGGGAAATATTTGATTTACTAGGAATTAAGTTTACGGGGCATCCAGATTTACGTAGAATTTTGCTTCCAGCAGATTGGGAGGGACATCCTTTGAGGAAGGACTACAAGAATATGGAAATTTACCATGGAATAGTGGTTGATTGATAGTTAAGGGCTTGTAATAAAATAACTTGTACATTTATACTTGTTTTTTTGCCCTTTCTCTTCGTTGTGATCCGCCAGCTGGCGGATACATAGCTTTGGCTATCCGCATATTTCCACGCCTTGATAAAGAACAAAAAAACTACCTCTAATTTGTACAACTTATTTCGCAACAGGTTCTAAGGAAAAGATAAATTTTTTTTAATTAGAATTTTTTAGTCGCTATATTAGTTTTTACTTAAAAAATAAAACCTCGCCCATTTTACATTATTAAGTTTTAAAAGGATAAATATGAACGATCTAAGTCTTTATAATAAGATAATTTCCTTGCCAGAACATCTCAAGAATGAAGTTCAGGATTTTATTGATTTTTTACAGACGAAGCAACCTCAGGAAGACAATAAGAAACGACGAACCTTTGGATATTTAAAAGGAAAAATTAAAATGAACGATGATTTTGATGATCCAATTGAAGACTTTAAAGACTACATGTAGTGCAGAGTAGTTACCTCCTTGATACACATGCGATACTCTGGTTCTTAAACGGAGATAACAAGCTATCCAAAAAAGCACGAATGACTATCATGGAACCAGAGCATAAATGCTATTTGAGCATGGCCTCTCTATGGGAGATAGCTATAAAAGTAAGAATTGGAAAGCTCAGTCTGGATTTTGAATTGGGGGATTTTTCTAATTATCTTCCTGAGAATAATATAGAAATTATTCCAATAGCTTTTGAGCATATGCAGCAAATCTTGCAATTAGAAGATTACCATGGAGATCCTTTTGATAAAATAATTATTGCACAAGCGATTGTTGAAGGATTAACAGTTATTTCAAAGGATGAAAACTTTAGCAAATACAAAAAAATTAAACTTTTGTGGTGAAA
>CAMPJM010000295.1 GCA_946886805.1 uncultured Flammeovirgaceae bacterium
CTATAATATCACGAACTTAACGGAAATAAATTGTTTCGCCATCAAACTTGGCATAGATTTTATATATTTACAACTGGGATTTCTCGTTTTTGAGAACATTTACATTTTTTGTTATTTTCTTTAATTATTATTTAAAAATTATTTTCCCATGAAAAAGACATTATTGCTGGTAATAACCCTTATTTCAATAGTTTCACTGGCTTTTGTAGCGCCAGAGGAAGCGCTATTGAAAACTTCTCTAAGAATAACGGTCATAAATGAACTGGGCAATACGGAGGAAGGTGTTGTTTTGAAGTTATATCCAACAGAAGATGATTATAAAGAGGAAACCAACATGATTGGAGATTCTATTGTTACAGACAAAAAAGGCAGAGCTACTTTTAAAGACCTTGAACCAATCATTTATTTTGTGAGTGCTGAAAAAGGAACAAAAAATAACCATGGAGCAGGTATCCAAACGAATCCGCTCGAAGAAGGAAAAATGAATAAGGTAAATATAGTAATAGAATAAATCCCTTGTTGGCAGGAAAATCGCTTTTAATTTGCCTGTCGCACTCTCCAAGAGTTATTAGGAAAAAGCATAAAAGGATAAATAACCTGGATATCTCAACCAAACCTTTTGGAAAGTTATTTAGAAACACTTATTGAAGACCTAAGTTAAATAATATAACTTAGGTCTTTTTTATGCGACGATACTTTCCTCTTTTTCTATTTTCTACAGCAATTTTTCCTGTTGTTCTTTTTATTTCTTCACCTTGCAATGCCCAAGTCGACAAAACCTTTACCGGTAATAACGAAGGCATTTTTCAAATAATGGGCAACGAGCAACCTTATAATTTTCTATCTAATGACATCCAAACAAGAATGGATAAAGATAGACGGCAAATCGAGGTTATCCTTCCTATCAAATCCCTAGAGCCGGCCGATGATCCTTTACACATGGAAATTCTCCATGATGTTTTCCCGCCACGGTTTGTGACACAGTTTTATTTAACAGCTAATTTTGATAGGGAAATCATTTCTACTGAGGATTTTTCCCAACCTGTCAATTTGAAATTAGATGGGGTGCTCACCTTCGAAGAAGAACAAGTTTACCTACCTGTTGAAATAAGTATTTTCTCAGTTGATGAGACGATATTTTATAACATGACAGCCCGATTTGACCTGGATTTGCTCGACAGAAATTATGAAGGCAAGTATAAAGAAATAATAACAGGGGAATTTTTGATGGTCGTGAATGATGCAAGATGGGATATTGACATCAGAGAATAAAAGCAATTGCATTATTGGGGATCAAGAGAAAAAGTTGAGGGAGTACAGCCAATGAATTTTAATCTCCAACCTTAGGCTATAAATTATCTGCCAGACGACCTAAAGCCCTGCTACTATGCAGCTTTCGTGACCCTCTGGCCGGGTGGCCTCGTTTTTGGATTTACAACCCGATTTCATCCGCACGGGCTCCGCTGACCCAAAGATTAAATCAAAGGTTGAAAATCCATAAACTGGGTCGAAAAGTATGCTTCAGAGGAAGTAATAGCTCAGCACCCTGTCGCATCTTTTTTGATATCCTTGGTGGAAAAATCCATAAAACATTGTTAGCTGTCTTTAGATGCCGTTTGTGTTCATTTAGAGTTAATTAAAATTTTTGCGTAAACGCTGGAATTGTTGCTTGACCCTCTGTTTATAGACCGTCCAAAGAAACCTATGCATAATGCAACTGCTCCGCAGAAATTTTGCTTGATCCGTTATCGGGCAGAAAAAAGAAAACCCTCCGCATTTGGGAGGGTCTTACTTCACCTTAATTAACCACTAAAACAAAAAACCATTAACCTTTAATAAACACCATTTGCTTCATACCCTGCAAACATAACATTACAAATGTAAGCCGGCCAAGACCATTTTAAAATCTGAAAAATCACTAATACTTGTTTGTGTAACATTTTCATCTATCTGTCAATCAATCCCCTTTTTGAGTACGCTCAGCTGTTAAAAAAACAGGGTAGGGAACGATCGCTGAATAAATAAAGGTCTGATAGATAACCAATTGCAGAAAATGTAATAAATGGTCGTTTTGATGAAGCAATTCTTTAAATCCGTCAAAAGCCTTTACCTACTAAACTTTTATGACCACAATACCTTATCTTTGCACAAAAAAAATAAAATGCCTTACAGAAATTTGTCCTTAATACGCCTCCTCCCTATTATTTTTTCTATTTTTTGTTTTAGCTGTTCCCCCAGTGAAGAAGAATTAGTTTCAGAAGGAATCAGGTTAATGGACGAAGAAAAATACTCAGAAGCTATTACCTACTTTGACAGGGCATTGGTAGAAAATGATAGCAGCTTTAAGGCTTACAATACCAGAGGGGTAGCCTATTTTGAACTAGGAAATTATGAGGAGGCAATTGAAAGCTATAGCAATGCCATAGCTGTTGACAGCACCGATTATCGTCCGTTTTATAACCGTGGAAACGCGAATCTGGAACTAGCAAAATATGAAGAAGCGCTTTCTAATTTCAATAAGGCACTGATGCTCCAACCTAATGAAAAAGATATCTATATCAACCGAGGGACTGTATTATACGATCTAAAATATTATAATGATGCTATCAACGATTTCGATTTCGCTTTAAAGTTGGCTCCTACCGATCCTTTGGCATTGTTTAACAAAGGAAAAACGTTGTTGGTAATCGATAGCATTGATTTGGCGATAGATCAATTTAAATCTGCAGTGAAAATTTCACCCAAATATGCAGAAGCCTTTTACTGGCTGGGTCTTGCAGAAATCACCAGAGACAATGCTGGCGAAGGATGTTTAAGCCTAAAAAATGCTGCAAAATTAGGCTATGAGGAAGCAGAACCCTTAATAGAACAGCATTGTAAATAATCGCAAAATTATAGTAACCTTTGTGTGAATTAAGTGACGATAATTGCAATTATATACGACAGATTTAAATTACCTGCTGGTAACTAATACAAGCCCAAAAGCTGCCACCACCATCCAGAACTTATAAACCGATATTGCAGGTATTATTATAATTTGTAAATGCATTAATACTGCTAAACCGACTAATAGCAAAGCAATAATTTTTAAAGTTGTAATAGTTTTTCTGCTCATTGGTTTTAATTATTTTTTTGTAAACTTATAATTAAGCACCGAACTAATTCCATTAATTTTAATAAAAATCGTACATTCACGCGCGAATTATGCATCATCTGCGAGCATTTATGAAATAATGGCTGAAATAGGGAAAGATATTTTTAAAGCAAAGGAAATTCTTGAAAAAGGAGGCGTGGTGGCTATTCCTACCGAAACGGTTTATGGTTTAGCAGGCAATGCATTAAATCCCGAAGCTGTTCTTAAAATTTTCAAAGTTAAGGAAAGACCTTCATTTGACCCGCTTATAGTCCATACAAATAGTTTGGAGAAAATCAATGACTTTGTCTTAGGCATCCCTGACAAAGCCCATCAATTGATAGAAAGTTTTTGGCCGGGGCCTCTTACCTTATTATTAGAGAAAAAAAATATTATTCCCGATCTGGTTACTTCAGGCTTAGATCGCGTTGCAGTTCGAATTCCCAGCCATCCCCTCACCCTGAGACTATTGGAACAACTAAATTTCCCGCTCGCGGCTCCAAGCGCAAACCCTTTTGGTTATATAAGTCCGACCACTGCTGCACACGTGAATGACCAATTAGGCGATAAGATTGGCTATATACTTGACGGTGGTGCTTGTTCCGTGGGAATCGAGTCGACTATACTGGGTTTTGAAGATCAAAAGCCAGTAATATACCGACTCGGGGGTATCAGTATAGAGCAGATTGAGAACATCATAGGTCGGGTAACAGCCAGATCACATTCTACTTCCAATCCAAGTGCTCCGGGAATGTTAAAAAGTCATTATGCGCCAAAAAAACCGATTCATATTGGAAATATTGATTCACTGATTCAACAATATAAAGGAGAAATTTTTGCAATTTTGTCTTTTAATAAAATATTTGCTGGTGTGGATGAAAAGTACCAGCTAACTCTTTCTGATATGGGCGATTTGGAGGAAGCGGCCACGAATTTTTTTTCTGCGCTAAGAACTTTAGATAATATGGCAGTGGATTTTATTATCACCGATTTTGTCCCCGACATGGGACTTGGAAAAGCAATCAATGACAGGCTCAGAAGAGCCGCTTCAAAATAAATAAGGTGAACAAAAAAACAATTAGCCACTTTTTAGGTCATAAATTCAATTATTAACCAATCTCTCTCCAATGTAAATTGGAGCTATTAAATTCAATTAAAAATTATGAAAACTATTGACGACATTAATTTTTCTAACAAGAAAGCATTAATCAGGGTAGACTTTAATGTTCCTTTGGATAAAAGTTTTAATATTACTGATGATACCAGGATAAAAGCTGCTGTACCTACTATCAATAAAATTCTAAAAGACGGTGGTTCAGCGATTTTAATGTCACATTTAGGGAGGCCAAAAGACGGTCCTGACGATAAATATTCTCTTCGACACCTTGTAGACCATCTCTCAAACGCCTTCAACACCACCGTTAAGTTCTCGGAAAATTGTGTTGGAGACGAAGCTGAACAAAAAGCTGCCTCTCTAAAACCTGGAGAAATCCTTTTGCTTGAGAACTTAAGGTTTCATAAAGAAGAAACTGCCGGAGACGAAGGTTTCTCAAAACAACTTGCAAAGCTTGGGGACATTTATGTAAATGATGCTTTTGGAACCGCCCACAGAGCACATGCTTCCACAACCATAGTTGCTCAATTTTTTGATCAGAAAGTAGCCGGTTATGTAATGAAGGCAGAGTTGGACAATGCGGAAAAAGTTCTTGGAAATACACAGAAGCCTTATACGGCTATTATGGGAGGGGCTAAGATCTCTGATAAGATTTTAATAATTGAGAAATTACTTGATAAGGTAGACAATCTTATCATCGGGGGTGGCATGTCGTATACCTTTTTTAAAGCAATGGGTGGTAAAATTGGCTCATCACTGGTAGAAGAGGATAAACTAGACCTTGCAAAATCTTTGATTAAAAAAGCAAAAGACAAAAATGTAAACCTTCAGTTGCCTATCGACAGCATAGCCGCGGATGCATTTAAAAATGATGCAAATACCAAAGTGGTTCAAAACAATACTATTGAAGATGGCTGGATGGGATTGGATATAGGACCCGAAGCCCAGGAAGTTTTTGTAAAGACGATCGCTTCTTCTAAAACTATTCTGTGGAATGGCCCTATGGGTGTTTTCGAAATGTCAAATTTTGCTGCAGGAACAATTGCAGTAGCAGAAGCCGTGGTAAAAGCGACACAAAATGGTGCCTTTTCATTAATCGGTGGTGGAGATTCAGCAGCAGCTGTTAACTCTCTCGGCTATGGTGATAAAGTATCTTATGTATCTACCGGTGGTGGTGCGTTGCTGGAATATATGGAAGGTAAGGAACTACCGGGCGTAGCTGCTTTAAAAGGATAGGTTGTTACAAACTATAAATTGAATAGCTGCTACAAATGAGGGCAATGATTATAAATGTTGCCTTTGTTTGTAGCATTTTTATAAATGGCAGAAAAATTTCAATTCGGAAAGTCACTCTTAGGTTTATAATTTTTTAATCCTGCCAATCTTTTAATCCTGTAAATCCTGATTCAGACAAAGAATGG
>CAMPJM010000296.1 GCA_946886805.1 uncultured Flammeovirgaceae bacterium
TGGCTACTTTACACGAATAGAAACCTTTAGCACCAAATTGACTAAGGCCTATAATGGTATTAGCCGCCGAACCCCCACATTGTAAGTTACTTCCCGGTAAATGAATGGCCTGCACCAGTTGATGCTGCCGCTCCTCGTCTACCAATGTCATAAAACCTTTTTCAATTCCATTCTCGAAAAAGAAATTATCTTCAACTTCGGTTACTATATCTACCAGGGCGTTTCCAATCCCATAAACATCATATTTTTTAGTCATCGTTGGTTATGTAGTTTTATTAAAGTTTAATTGCGTGTTTGCTAGTTGCGTATTATAAGAGTGTTAAAACCCGCACCCTTTATTAGCTCATGATAGGAGCCCTATGAAACTCCTTTTCTTCATCAAATAATTTTCTATAGGTTACATGTGTTTTTCTTATGCTTCCTCCAACAGATTCTGCTACTTTCATCATTTTCGGGTTAAAATCACCAATCCAGTTCATTTCCAGCTCTTCATATCTAAAATCTGGAGCCCAACAGATTTTATAGAACTTTATAATAATAGCAATTGCAGCTCCTTTGCTTTGAAACTCAGGTACAACCCCAAAAACTACACCAAACATCTTTTTACAAGTTCCTCGCCATCTATGGTATAAAAATTTCATTTTACCAATAAGGTCTAGTTTTCCGTTCACATGTTTAAATATCTGGTTTAGTTCGGGCAACATTAGAAAAAAGGCAATTGGTTCTCCTTTGTAGTAAGCAAACCACAAAAGATCTTCCTCTAAGACAGGCTGTAAACTTTTCATAGTCGCTTCTATCTGATCTTGCGTCATCTCGTCCACTCCATCGTGCCTTGCCCATGCCTTGTTGTAGACAGTCCTAAAATCCCTGGTGTACTTCTCTACATTGCTTTTTTTGAAATGTTCAAAATGAAAATCCGGATTCTGAAAAGTTCTTTCTGCTACTCTTACAAGCCGCTCATCTAAAGTTCCTTCTTTTAACTTTCGATAATAAGTATATTGTTGAAAATAAGTTTTAAAGCCGTAGTTCTCAAAAAGGGGCTGGTAGTATTTAAAATTGTAGGGCATGCAATAATTCGGTTCATAGAAACCATCTATCAGCAATCCCCACCAATTCAATCTATCACCAAAATTTATAGGGCCATCCATAGCCTTCATGCCTTTTTCCTGCAGCCACTTTTTACAGGTATCCATAAGTTTATTAGCAGCATTCTGGTCATTGATACACTCAAAAAATCCCATGCCTCCGGTAGGCTGTTCAAAAGTATGCGCGGTTTTCCTATCAATAAAAGCTGCTACACGTCCGATAACCTTTTGATTGTCGTCCAAAAGGATCCATCTTACGCATTCTCCATGTTGAAAATACTTGTTCTCGGAAGGATCGAATACTTTTTCAATATCTTTATCCAACGGCCGGATCCAATTTTTATCTTTTTCATAAAGCCTGACAGGCAGCATTAAAAACTCTTTCTTATCAGAAGAAGAAACAACCTCTTTAATATTCATTTTTAATTAATTTACTTCCAAAAGTAAAGACTTATTGAATAGGAATAAAAATTTCTATCGAAGAAAGAAATCGCGTACCCGATTTTTTCGGTCAAATTTAAATAATAGAAGGTATTGCAATTACGATTCATAATAGTAGTTTAGCCACCTCTAAACCATAAACTTTTATAGAGTTTGAAATGAAAATAGGCTATATAGATTTAAAAAAGCAGTATAACTCTATAAAAAATGAAATAGATGAGGCTATTAGGGAAGTTTTTGAGGAAGCCGTTTTTACTGGGCCTAACAAGTTTGTAGATACTTTTGAAATAGATTTTGCGGCAACGCATCATGCAAAACATTGTGTTGCATTAAATTCAGGCACTGCTGCCCTTCACGCTGTGCTTATGGCTCTCGGAATTGGCCCGGGCGATGAAGTTATTGTTCCTGCCAATACATTTTTTGCTACTCCTCAATCAGTAAGCTTAGTGGGAGCTATCCCGGTTTTTGTTGATTGTGAGGAAAGGTTCTACAACATTGATCCTGAAAAAGTTGAGCTTGCTATTACAAAAAAAACCAAGGCCATTATTGCGGTTCATCTTTATGGCCAACCGGCTGAGTTAATGCCGTTAAAAGAAATTGCAGATAAACATGGCTTGTACTTGATAGAAGATTGTGCTCAAGCACACCTGGCTCAATATCATGATTCGTTCGTAGGTACAATAGGAATTGCAGGATGTTTTAGTTTCTACCCCGTAAAAAACCTTGGATCTTTTGGAGAAGGAGGAGCAGTTACGACTAATGACGAGTATCTGGCTTCCCAATTAAGACTAATCCGCTCAAACGGTTCTGTTAAAAAATACTACCACGAAAGAATTGGTCACAACTTCCGGATGGAAAGCCTACAGGGAGCTATATTAGCAGTAAAACTGAAGCATTTGGATAAATGGACTGAAACAAGAATCTATAATGCGGCTCTTTATAGTGATTATTTGGGATCAATAGAAAACGTGACCCTTCCAAAGAAATTAGCGACTGCGAGGCACGTATACCATGCCTATATAATCAGAATAAATGAAAGGGATGAATTAAAACTTTTTCTTGGCGAAAAGGGCATCTGTACAGAAATTCATTACCCAATTCCTTGCCATCTTCAACCGGCTTATAAATTTTTAAAATACCAAAAGGGAAGTATGCCTGTTACAGAACAGGTTGCCAAACAGATTTTGTCACTACCCATATCTGACCAACTTTTGCACCATGAAATTGAATATATAACTAGTATGATAGCCAGATTCTATCGTTGATCAAGATCTTTGAAAGAAAGGTGATTGACCTAAAGCTTAAAGCCATTAAAAAACTTAAGTAGTGTTTTTTAACAGGGAAATCGCTTTTAAAAACGAAAGAAGTTTCAATGAACTACTCATCCGTCCGACCGCCCATTTCTGAAATTGCCAAGATAGTTAAAATATACTTCTTCTTTAATAATACAGCGGTTGGACGGGTACTAATGATCGGGAGCCGTGTTCCGTTAAACCTGGATATTTAAAGGCGATTTCCCTACGTTATCCATAACAATCGTTAAAATCAACAGGCGGCAATCAGCCAAGAAAACATTAGATTAGGTTCTATAAAGACAAATTTTTTACGAAAAAAAATTGATTATCATCATAGAACCTAATTGATTCTTCTGTTAAAATTTATAACCTAAAGAGAATTTCACCGCGCGATTGAAAGCATTTACATCAGAGCTACCTTCATCAAGGGTGGATAAGCCATGATCATACGTTGCGCTGATGCTCAGACCATTTTTGAACTGATAACCTAAGCCGCCTACAACACCGAAATCGAATTTCCTAAACCCAGGATCGACGTTGAAGTCTTCGCCAATTGAAAACCCAAGAATACCCGCTTCAGCCCTAATTTTGCTTGAAGCTAAATAAGCCACCTGAGGGCCACCTGTCAAATAAAGCCCTTCGGTTATATAGACTTTTGCAAGCACAGGTAATTCTATGTAGCTAAGTTTGCTCGATATTTCCCCTTTTAAGTTTAAAAATCCTCCTTCGCTCAATGTTTGAGATACTTTCAAGCCTTTTTGGGAATAAAAAACGCCTGGTTCTATAGAAAACCTATCGGTAACAGGAATTTCTAAAAACAGCCCTGCGTGAAAACCGGTGAGACTTTCTGTTTTCAGAACAGTAGTCATATCAGCTAATTCCGAAAAACTTTCCATTGCGTCTCCCCTCCAGTCCGTAATATTGACGCCTCCTCTCAATCCAATTTTAATGGGTGAATTTTGAGCAAACAAACTGTGCGAAAATACAGGAAGCAGTAACACGAATATTAGTAGTATTTTTTTCATTTCAGTAGTTATTTAGTGTAACATACTGATCAAGATGAAAAACCATGCCAAAAATATTTAACCAGAAGAATATATTTCTTATTTATTTTGGGAAAGTATCTTCTAAAGATTCTAAATCACCCAGTCCCGAATATTCGGAAGGATTTGTATTAAATTGCTTTTTGAAACATTTTCTAAAATATTGTAAATCAGTAAAACCAACTTCATAGGTGACTTCTGCTATAGAAAGCTGATTTTGAACCAATAATTGTGCTGCTCTTTTTAAACGAATAGTTCTTATAAATTCATTTGCTGATTGCCCTGTAATAGCCTTTAGTTTTCTATATAATTGCATTCTGCTCATTCCCACATCCTTACATAAAGCTTCTACTGAATATTCCGAATTAGACATATTTCTTTCTATACTCTCTAAAGCATTTTTTATGAAAGTCTCGTCTGTAGAAGATAGTGTAACCTTTTTGGGCTCTATATTAAGAACTTCATTGTCTGTAAAAGATTTCTTTAACAACTCTCGGGAGTTAATCAGGTTGCGTACCTTTAATTGTAATTCCTTATTGTTAAATGGCTTGGTTATATAATCATCAGCTCCATTTTCCAGTCCTTCAATTTTAAAGATTAAGGAGGTTCTTGCAGTTAGCAATATTACCGGGATATGAGATGTTTTGATATTTTCTTTAATTTGCCTACAGAAATTTATTCCATCTAGTCCCGGCATCATAACATCGCTGATAATCAAATCAGGACATTCCTCTTCCGCCAGTTTTATTCCCGCTAGTCCATTCCCCGCTTCCAACACTAAATTTTGCCTAAAAAATATCGATTTGATATATGCCCTAACTTCAAGATTATCTTCAACTATCAAAATCCTCTTGAGCTTTTTCGAATCAACTTTTTCATCAAACTGATCATCTTCCGTTATTATCTCCTCCTTATTGAGATCATAATAGTGTTGTATAAGTTCGCTATCTTGATATTCATCCAAAAGTTCTGATTCTTTAAAATGTTGGCATCCTAAAGGTATTTCCACTGTAAATCTCGAAAACTCATTTTCATTGCTTTCAACAGTTATTTTACCCTTGTGCAATTCAACCAACGATTTTGTCAAAGCCAGCCCTATTCCAGTTCCCTGATGTGAAGGATCATCCTCAGAATAAAATCTCCTAAAAATCTTTTTGAAGTTTTCTTGTTTAATACCCGAGCCATTGTCTTCTACTTTTATAAATACCGCTTCTTTTGTTTCTGACGCTTCAATTATAATTTCCCCGCCATCGGCAGTGTGATTGAAAGCATTTGACAACAAATTAAAAAAGATCTTCTCAAATTGGTCCCTGTCAAAGAATAGATTGATAGCGTTTGATGAAGTTCGGAAAATAAATTTGATGTTTTTTTGTTCGGCAATGCCATCAAAGGAGAGCTTCACTTCCTTTAAAAATTTTACTATGTCCCCTTCTGTCACTTTTAACTTCAATTTTCCAGCCTCAGCTTTTCTGAAATCGAGGAGTTGATTCACCAATCGCAACAATCTCTGTGCATTTCTGTTGACTATGCCCAATTGATCTTTAAAAGGCTTACCCCCTTCCCCGGAATTAATAAGTTTTTCCAAAGGTCCTAATATCAGCGTAAGGGGAGTTCTGAATTCATGTGATACGTTAGTAAAAAATTGAAGCTTCGCCTTATTTAATTTTTCAATATTTTCCCGATTTATCCTTTCCAAACGGATATTATTAACATAATTTGTCCTGATGATAATAAACCTTCTGAATAGGTATAAAATCGCCAGCACAACCAAGGCATAGCCAAGTCTTGCCAACCATGTTT
>CAMPJM010000297.1 GCA_946886805.1 uncultured Flammeovirgaceae bacterium
ATTGCTTCTGTGAATTCGCTCATAACTTTCTGCTAATACTGTCTTGATCCCTAACAAAAAGGTTCCTTTTGCCGCCCAGTCTCGGGAAGAGCCACTGCCATATTCTTTTCCCGCAAGCACCACGAGCGGGACACCAGCTTCTTTATATTTGACGGAAGCATCATAAACAGACATTTCCTCACCATCAGGCAAATATCGGGTATAGCCGCCTTCTTTGGTTGCCAGCTTATTTTTTATGCGCACGTTGGCGAAGGTACCACGAACCATCACTTCATCATTTCCGCGGCGGGATCCATAGGAATTAAACTCTTCCTTCGGGGTGCCCCTGCTGATTAAATATTGTCCTGCTGGGGAGTTCTCATTAAATGAGCCTGCCGGGGAAATATGGTCAGTAGTGACACTGTCTCCTAACATAAGAAGGCACCTGGCCTCTTTTATATCTTCAAAAGCTGCCGGTTGATCTGAAATATTGTGGAAGAAGGGTGCTTCTTTAATGTAGGTGGAAGATTCATCCCAGGCATATAATTTGTCTTGTGGGATCTCCAGATTTCTCCAGATCTCATTTCCTTCAAAAATTTCACCATAGTTTTTAGCAAAATCATCAGGGGTTAATACCTTGTTCATTATCTCTAATATCTCCTCATTTGAAGGCCAAATATCTTTTAGAAATACGGGTTCCTGATTGGGATCATAGCTGATTGGCTCATTGATAAGGTCTATATCCACTCGACCAGCAATGGCATAGGCCACCACCAGCATGGGAGACATCAGGAAGTTCATCCTTACCTGTGGATGTATTCGGGCTTCAAAATTCCGGTTGCCGGAAAGTACTGACGTTACCACCAGATCATTTTCATCCACCGCCTGGGCAATATGTGCAGGCAAGGGACCGGAGTTTCCTATACAGGATGTGCAACCATAACCAACCAGGTGAAACCGCAGTGCCTCCAGGTCATCCAGCAGGTCTGCTTTTATGAGATAATCAGTCACTACCTTGGAGCCTGGAGCCAAAGAAGTTTTTACCCACGGTCTTGAATCCAGTCCTCGTGCCTTTGCTTTTTTAGCTACCAGCCCGGCTCCCAGCATCACATAGGGATTGGACGTATTGGTGCAGGAAGTGATAGCGGCAATCACTACAGCGCCATCAGAAAGTAAGTATTTTTTGGTGCCGACTGTGACCTGCGCCACCTTCAGCCCATTTTTTTCTTTGGTTTCCACGGATGTTTCTTGCGCGCTGGGAAAAGGCGCAGGCATAATCGGCTGACTACCACCCTCACCAGCCCAACGGACAATTTGTCTTTCTTCCGGGGCTATGTATTTTCTACCATAGGCTTCATCTAAAAGATCTATGAATTTGGGCTTAAAGTTTTTGAGCAGGATCTTGTCCTGCGGACGTTTCGGGCCGGCTACAGTAGGTTCTATGCTGGATAAATCAAGTTCTACTACATCGGTATAAGTGATTTTCTCCTCGTCGGTTCGCCATAGCATATTTGCTTTGCAGTAATCTTCTACCAATTGTATCTGATCCTCAGTTCGATTGCTTTTGCGCATGTATTCCAGCGTTTTATCATCGATAGGGAAATAGGTGATGGTACAGCCAAATTCTGGTGACATATTACCAATAGTTGCCCGGTCCGGCACCGTAAGATGCTGTAATCCTTCTCCAAATACTTCTACAAACTTCCCTACCACCCCGTATTGTCTTAGTTTTTCCGCAATGGTCAACACGAGATCAGTTGCAGTGGTGCCCAAAGGCATTTCACCCGTCAATTTCAAGCCGATCACCTCGGGCATGATAAAATAGATTGGTTGCCCAAGCAAAGCTGCTTCAGCTTCGATACCGCCCACGCCCCAAGCCACAACACCAATACCATTCACCATGGGGGTATGGCTGTCAGTACCTACCAAAGTATCGGGGAAAGCTTCTCCGTTTCTGGCAATTACGCCTTGTGACAAATATTCAAGATTTACCTGATGGCAAATACCCATGCCGGGCGGTACCACACTAAAATTATTAAATGATTTTTGTGCCCATTTTAAAAACTGATAGCGTTCTTTATTTCGTTTATACTCCTCGTCAATATTGCGTTGGTAGGAATAGTCTGTTCCAAAATAATCTACCTGCACCGAATGATCAATAACGAGGTCGACCGGCACCAAAGGATTAATGGAATTGGGATCTTTGCCTTTTCTGGCTATTTCTGCTCTCAGGGAAGCGATATCCACCACAGAAGGAACTCCTGTAAAGTCCTGCATCAGTACCCTAGCTGGTTTAAATGGGATGTCTTTATCAGAAGCTTTTGGCCGCCAACCAAGAATGGTCTCTATGTTCTCTCTTGTGATTGCAAAATCATCAAAATTTCGCAAAGCGTTTTCTAACAAGATTCTGATGGAAAAAGGCATTTTTTCAATTTCATATCCCTGCTTTACAAGCTCGGGGAGGCTGTAATAGGTAAGAATGCCTTTTTTGGAATTTAATGACTGTTTAACTTTAAAAGGATCTGTGACCATAGGTATAAAAGTTTTAGTGCTTAACAGGATTAGCTAGTAATATTCTTACGGTTTAGAAAAAATAAAGATTTATTATAACCAATACAAAATGCCAACGTATAAAAGACTAAATAGTCCTTTATAAAATATACAAAATGAATAATCAACATGTTTTCCCTGTAGTAACAAGAGAAATTGCTGAGAAAAGAGCTTCTCTTGCACCCGAAGCGATAGAAGCTTTTCGGAATTTCAGTAGAACAGTTTTTAAAGAAGGAGCGCTTTCGGAAAAGACCAAGCAGTTGATTACTGTTGCTGTAGCACATGTGACCCAGTGTCCCTCTTGCATCCGTGGACATACTTCTCAAGCCATAAGAAAGGGGGCAACTCAGGAAGAAATAATGGAAGCCATTTGGGTGGCTTCTGAAATGCGGGCGGGTGCTGCTTATGCACATTCTGCTTTGGCTATCGATGAAATGGCCAAAACCCAAAAAAGCTGATTATAAGAATTTAAGTTTTGAAGAGATGAAAAATTACAAAAAGCATATCGTTATTGTTGGTGGTGGTTTTGGCGGTATTTCAGCTGCCAATGAACTGAAGGGAAAGGAAGTGGATGTCACGCTCATTGATAAGACCAACCATCATTTATTTCAGCCGCTATTATATCAGGTGGCTACTGCTGCTTTATCCCCGGGTGATATAGCAACGCCTATCCGTTCGATTGTGGGGAAAGATTCCGGAGTCCGGGTGATATTGGGAGAGGTAGAGAAAATTGAAGCAGCAGAGAGAAAACTAACTATGCTGGATGGACGCATTATTTCTTACGACCAACTAATCATAGCTGTTGGTGCTAAATACAATTATTTTGGTCATAACGAGTGGGAGGATAATGCACCCGGTCTTAAAACTGTCAGTGATGCGCTTCAGATAAGGGAGCGGATTCTATTATCCTTAGAGGAAGCGGAACAAATTCCGGATCCCGAACAACGCAAGCCCTACCTTACCTACGTGATTATTGGTGGTGGTCCTACCGGCGTAGAAATGGCGGGTGCGATAGCTGAAATTACCAAACGCAATATAAAGCTGGATTACAGTAATATCAGCAAAGAGGAAACGCGCATTGTGCTGGTTGAAGCAGCACCGGGAATTTTGAATGGCTATCCTGAATCTTTATCATTGAAGGCAAAGGAAATGTTGGAGGAATTGGGCGTGGAGGTAATGCTGAATAAGCCAGTAACAAAAATTGAGCGTGGCAAAATATCTTTCGCCGATGGTGCCATTGAATCACCGAACATCATCTGGGCTGCAGGAGTGGTTGCAAATCCTCTGATAAATTCTCTGGGAGTTGCACATGACCGCAGTGGAAGGGTAATGGTAAATGGTGACCTGAGTTTGCCCGACTATCCGGAAATTTTTGTCATCGGTGATGCCGCTCATTATAAAGATGAAGCAGGAAAACCGCTTCCATCGACAGCATCGGTGGCCATGCAGCAAGGCCGGTTTGTCGGGAAGGCATTAAGGAGTGAAAAGCAAATGGATCGAGCCCCATTTAGATACGCAAACAAAGGATCAATGGCCACTATAGGAAGGGCAAAAGCAATAGCGGATATCAACGGACTAAAACTCAGTGGATTTCCTGCGTGGATATTATGGTCAGTTGTACATATACTGTTTCTGATAGGCTTTCGAAACCGGTTCCGTGTTTTTGTAGAGTGGGTATGGTATTACTTTACGTATAAGCGAGGCGTTAAGCTCATTACTGACCGTTCGGGTTGCCAACATTGCAGTTCGTTCGAAAAGCCTTTAGGGCAAACAGATAATATTCGTGATATTTTATACAGCGAGCTCCAATTACAGGCTTAACTGTTTAAAGCTTAAAAATAACTGTAATATGAGTTCGAATCGAGATTGGCCTGAACTATATTGGGGAGCGTCAATGAGATACCGGAAAATAAAGATTTTTGAAATATAAATCTTTATTTTCCGGTATGACGTTCAAATTTGATACCCGAACTCAATTTTTTAAAATTTAAATAAAATGTGTTATGAACTTAATAGAAAATTTAGTTAGCTTTTTCAATAAACCAGCATCAGAGACAGAAGTAGCAAGTCCTGATGGATTATGTTCCCTTTGCTGGGGGCATCAAAAATACGATCATCAGATAAGGGAGATCTACAAAGACAAACAAATAGATGTAGAAAACCATCAGGCAAAATATACACTTATCCAGGATTTTATGGTCAATCAGCTTGATGGTATCAGACTTAAAAAGGAAGATGAGCATATTCATGAATGTCCTACGTGTGGATGAGGGTAGGTTGGTAAAGTTTCACCCCGGATTCTGGGAGGCAGCGGAACATTAATCCTGTCCAGAAAAATGGGAAAGTCTCTATTTGGGCACGGGTTTTACTATTGAGATGTGCCTGTTCCAAAACACCCTCCTCAACAGAAATTTCAAACTTATAAAAAAGATCTAAATGATGAACCTTTATTGAATCCTCAACGTATAAAGTTATAAAGGACAAATTAGTCTTTTATAAAAAACATTTAAACATTTAAAGACATGAAAAACATAAAATTTAATCCAACACGGAGTTTTAAGGATATTAGAAAGATTTTCCTTGCAGGCATATTTATGCTGTTGTTGATCATTCCTCAAACCGCGTCCGCCCACTGCGATTCTTATGATGGACCAGTGATAAAAGACGCCTTAAAAGCCTTTAATAATAACAAAGTGGAGCTTGTCCTGAAATGGGTAGAAGAAGAACATGAAACTGAAATTAAAAATCTGTTTGCAAAAACCTATGCCTTGAAAAATGCAGATACAGAAATATACCAGATTGTAGAGAAGCATTTTTTAGAAACGCTGGTACGATTGCACAGAGAAGGTGAGGGCGCTCCTTATACTGGATTAAAGCCTGCGGGATCTACCACTGCCATTATTCAGATGGCTGATGAGGCTTTGGCTGAAAAAGATATCAAGGCGCTTTCTACAAAATTGAATGCCCATATAGCGCAGGTAGTGAAAGAGAAATATGAGAAAGCAGCAGCCTTAAGTAAGGTAAAAGATGCGTCGGTGGAACAGGGAAGAGCTTATGTAGCAGCTTATGTTGATTATACGCATACACTGGAAGGTATCCATGCTGTATTGGAACATGGAG
>CAMPJM010000298.1 GCA_946886805.1 uncultured Flammeovirgaceae bacterium
CCTATGCCAAATTCAGCAAAATCGGCTCTTCTGGTATGGGCTACCAGCATACCGCTCACTGAAATATTTTTTGTAATATAGTATTGTAAGCCATATCGTTGATAAAAATCAGGGAATAATTCATATGGCTGATAAACATATCTTCCAAGTTGGAATAAGAAGGACAAATTGCCAATATAGAGCTCATGACCAATGGTTACACCAGCCATTTTAGGATTTAGTTCTCCTTCTGGTGGTGTTTCCTGCTTATTTATAAATTCTTTTCTCAAGGAAGTGTCCCACCTGCCATCTGCACCCACTAGTATGCCACTAATGGGTGACAATCTCTTACTCGCATAAAAAACCAGACTATATACCGGGTGTTTTTCGTCAATTAACAATACTTCCTTTTGTCCATAGGCAAGCTTCAAATTGAACCTGATACTTTTATTTAGCTCTTTTTCCTCATCCTGTAAAGCTTCATTAATCTTTATCACCTCATTTGGCTGATATCTGATACCCGCTCCTATTAAAGGAAAATTCATCCCATTGTTAGGCTTGTTCAATCCTCCATTGGAAAAATGCCTGAACGCCAATTGGAAATTCAAAAAGATTTTCTGCTGCAATTTTATCTCATACCGGATATTACCGGTTAATGCGAAACTGATTTTGTTTCCAATCGCACCATTTAATTCGTTGGTGACGGGTTTATAATATTTGGTATGGTAAACAAAGCCAGTACCTAAATTGAATCTTAAGCTACTATTTTCCCTTTTGATGAGGCTGTTATCGAAATAACTTGTCAGCGAAAAGGCTTCTCCTAATTCATCGGGGACACCATAGTTGTAATAGGTAAATGAAAAACCTATTTGTGGATGTTTGTATATCCTTTCCCATTGCCTTTTTCCGGTGGTTTGTAAATTAGCGTACAATTCTACAGCATAGGGATCAGTGAAATTTATAACTGAGGTGCCTTTGCGATACTGGAAGAGCGCTCCATAGTAGCCATTGACGCCGTAAGACCAGGGATTTGTTTTTATTGTATCAGATTGAGCAAATATATAATTACTAAATAAAGACAAACAAATTATTAAAAGAAGGTTTTTCGCCACTTGTAGGGTTTCAAAATTTAAGATGGAAGGACTATTTACTCTTGAATATCATTTAATCTAAAATTTCTTTTACTCGGCCAACTTCTCCTGACTCTAATCTCACTTTAATACCATGATGATGTGTAGGTGAACTTGTTAAAATATTTTTGACCACCCCCTCTGTTAGCTTTCCAGATCGTTGATCTTGTTTTAAAACTATTTTCACGGTTTTACCGAGTTGGATATTCTTTCTAAGGGTTCCTTCCATTATGAGGTTTGATTGATTTTAATAAAAAGTAAAATAAATAAGGATAAAAGTAATTTACAACACAGCATTACCTCAAAAATTACATTGTCGGAGTTTAAGAAATTCTTCATCGTCAAATCCTATTATTCTTTTTATAAAGTTTATAGCTTTCTCTTATTCTTTTTCTATAATAAAAAACCAACAAACCAAATAAGAAAACTATAACAGCTCCTAATCTCAGGGCGAATCCTATACTTATGTTTTCTGAAAGCCAGCCAATTTGAAAATTGCCAATCGGTGAAAGGCCTAGAAACATTAAAATATAGATACTCATCACCCTGCCCCTTAATTCTTTACGCACCAGGCTTTGTATAATGGTATTCATCATCGCTGCCTGCGATAGTAAACCCATTCCCACGAGGAATAGCAATGGCAAAGCAATGAGTAAACTGCTTGTATAGGAAAACAAAATAATGCTGATTGCAAATAAGCTATTTCCTCCGAAAATAAACCAGACCGGAGGGATTTTTTTTGCATAACCACCAACAATAAAAGTAGCTATTAATGACCCTAATCCGCTGGCAGCATATAAATATCCCAAACCTGTAGCATCTAAACCAAATTGATTGCGGGCTATCACAGGCATAATAGTCATATATGACCAACCAAAAATAGAAACAACACCAGTGATACTAATCAAGACTCGTATGATTGGATGAGAAATAGAATACGAAATTCCCTCCTTGATAGCTTTAAGTGCATTTTTGCGAACAGGTTTAGTAAAAGGAGCCACTTTCATTGCGAGCAGTGCGGTCAACACAGCCAAATAGCTAAGCCCATTAAAAATAAACGCACCGCCTGTTCCAACTATTGCTATCAAAACCCCGGCTATGCTGGGGCCTATAACCCTTGCAGCATTAAATGCCCCGCTATTTAATGCGATGGCAGAAGGTAATTGCTCGGAGCTAACAATTTCCGGCACAAAAGCCTGACGGGCAGGATTATCTATGGCATTTACTGTACCGAGTAAAAAGGCTATCGTACCGATTCCCCAGACAGTTATATTCCCTGTCAGCGTTAAAATCCCAAGAACTATAGCCAACGCCATGGCACAAGACTGCGAAACAAGAAGTATGTGCTTCTTGGAAAACTGGTCTACTATCACCCCTCCGAACAACGAAAACAATAAGGCAGGGAGCAGAGCTACGGCAGCAACCAAACCCACTAAAAACGCAGAATTTGTTAATTGCAAAACCAACCAGCCCTGTGCCACAATTTGTAGCCAGGTTCCTATTAAGGAGATAAGCTGCCCATAGAAGTACAATTTGTAATTTTTGTTCTGAAGCGCAGGAAAAGCTGACCCTATTCTTTTTACCCATCGAAGATTTCCCCCTACACCTACTTCCGCTCTTTCATTGAAGATATAATCTTCTTCAGAACGGATTTTTTTTGGACTGATCATTCACTAGCTTTTCAATAATGGCTTACATAAAATCAACATTCTTCCTAACTGCAATTCCATTGTTCTGTTAATGGAAAGCAGAATTATTTGGAAACAATTTTTAAACCTACAATAGACCCTATCAGTAAAAAAATAAAAAACAATCTCCAGAAATCAGCTGATTCCTTGAACCATATTATGCCCACCAGAGCAGTCCCTACTGCTCCTATCCCCGTCCATACACCGTATGCCGTACCCATAGGTATGGTTTGTATGGCCTTGTTTAAAAGGGCAAAACTTAAGGAAATGCAAATAAAAAAGCCGATGCTCCATTTGTAGTTAGAAAAATTATCAGAGAGCTTTAAACAAGTAGTAAATCCTACTTCAAATAATCCAGCAACAATTAATATTATCCAGGCCATAATTCGATTTTAAATGGTAAATATTGAAGCAAAACTAAGTAAAGTATCGGATTTTGAATTAAAAAAATTATACTTGCAATAGAACTTCTATTTGGGCATAATTTCATAAAACAATAATTAAATGCTTTCATTTCATCTTTCAGGAAATTATACAGATTTGTATCAAATTTCAATGGGCCAGTCCTACTTTTTAGAGGGCAAGGAAAATATTCAGGTTTCTTTTGACTATTTTTTTCGAAAAAGCCCCTTTCAGGGAGGATATGCAATATTTGCAGGCCTATATGATGTTTTAAGTGCACTGGAAGATCTGCATTTTACAGACGAGGACCTGGCATTTTTGGAAGAACAGCAATTTGACCCGAAGTATATAGAGTATTTGAGGAGATTTAAATTCAGAGGCACAATATATTCCACTAAAGAAGGAGATGTGGTATTTCCCAACAGGCCAATATTACGCATAGATGGGAATCTGTTAGAGGTACAGTTAGCAGAAACGATGTTGCTAAACATTTTAAATTTCGAATCACTGATTGCCACAAAAGCTTCTCGCATGCGATCGGTAGCGGGTCAACGGATACTCAGTGAGTTCGGTTTAAGAAGAGCACAGGGACCAGGTGCTGTTTTAGCGACTCGTGCAGCTATGGTCGGCGGCTTTAATTCCACAAGTAATGTTTATGCAGCACAGCGGTATGGGCTCAAAGTAGAAGGCACCATGGCCCATAGCTATATTGTAAGCCATGAATCTGAAATTGAAGCCTTCAGAAGATTTGCTGCTGCCCGTCCGGACCATTCGGTTTTCCTGGTCGATACTTATGACACATTAAAAAGCGGTGTTCCCAATGCCATAAAGGTCGCCAAAGAAATGGCAGAAGATGGCAATCAACTTATCGGGATCAGGCTAGACAGTGGCGATTTGGCGTACTTGTCAAAGCATGCCCGAAGAATGCTGGACGAAGCAGGATTACAAGAAGTTATCATTATTGTTTCCAATCAATTAGATGAGTATTTAATTAAAAGTTTAATTGATCAAAAGGCTCCTATAGATGTGTTTGGGGTCGGCACCAGCTTAATTACGGGTCAACCCGATGCTGCTTTGGATGGCGTATTTAAGTTAGCTGTTGCCGATGGAAAACCGCGGATTAAGTTGTCGGAAAGCCTGTCAAAAACAACGCTGCCCGGTAAAAAGCAAGTTTGCAGAGTTATAGATGAAAATGGCAATTTTTATGGAGCCGATGTTGTTTTATTGGAAGGTGAACAGAATTTACCTATTATGCACCATCCTTTTGAAGTCGATAAATCAATGAAGATAGGGAATTTTACTCAGGAACTTTTACTAGAGAAAGTAATGGAAGGCGGAAAAATCTCTATTGATAAGCATCCTTTGTCAAAAATAGCTTCTTACTCCCAAAGTAGGCTTGCAAAGCTTCCTGATGAATATAAAAGATTTCAATTTCCTCATCTTTACAAGGTAGGAATAAGTACTAACCTGAGACAGCTAAGAGATGATTTGAGAAGTGAGCATAAAGAAAGATTTAAGAAATTTTAAATTATGGATTATAAGTTGGGTGTTGGCGAGATATCTATGTCTTGTTTAATTATATGGTTTCATGGCAAACGTATTAAATCCTTAACAAATTCACTTTAAAATCATTCATTAGTAATCGATATTTTAACTTTTATGCAATCAATGAAAGCCTTAATTTTAATAGATATTCAAAATGATTTCTTGCCGGGCGGTGCATTGGCAGTGGCCGAAGGGGATAAAATAATTTCTAACGTTAATAAACTGCAGCCCTATTTCGATCTGGTAGTGGCTACCCAAGATTGGCACCCCGCCAATCATAAAAGTTTCGCCATCAATCACCCAGGCAAATCCCTTTTTGAAAGTATTATCTTGAACGGATTAGATCAGGTTTTATGGCCTGAACACTGCATCCAGGGGTCTGTAGGGGCTGAATTTTCTAGTTTATTGGAAATGGATCGGGTAGAAGCAATATTTCGAAAAGGTATGGATCCCGAGATAGACAGCTATAGTGGTTTTTTTGATAACGGACATTTAAAGTCCACCTGTCTGGCCGATTATTTAAAAGCAAAAAATATTAAAGAAGTATATTTGGTTGGCTTGGCTGGCGATTACTGTGTTTATTATTCTGCGATGGATGCATTAAAACAAGGCTTCCAAACTTATTTTATAAAAGATGCTACCCGTCCTATCAATGAAGAAAATTTCGAAAAGGCCATTAATGATATTTACTCAAGCAACGGCAAAATAATAAATAGTGATCACGTTTTCGAGAATTTTTAAGGATTAAGCATATTTCTGGGGAAAGAGCATTTTCAACGACCGAAAGCGAAAGTTCTGGTAGTTTGGAGGGATCCGCCCGAAACAAGTTCGGGGCAGGCAGGCAGAGAACAGGTCCGGGAACGTGTGTTATGGGTTGTTTTTCAGTTATTTAAGCCACAG
>CAMPJM010000299.1 GCA_946886805.1 uncultured Flammeovirgaceae bacterium
AAGTTGTTTTAGCTGCCCTCACTGTTTTTATTGCGCCCATTTTTTTAGCCATGAATGGTTATTATTCAATGAATTCTTTTGACCATCTATTCTGGGTAGCAGGTGTCTACGTGGTTATGTTAATATTAGATAAACCTTCTTTAAACTTATGGATAGTGCTAGGTTTAATTCTTGGATTGGGCTTGATGAATAAGATAAGTGTTTTGTGGTTAGGAGCGGGTGTTTTTATGGGCTTGGTTTTTACTTTGAACCGTCGTCTTCTACTTACAAAAGGGCCATATATAGCTGCGGGAATCGCACTTCTTATTTTCTTGCCTTATTTAATTTGGCAGCATGTTTATGACTGGCCTTTATTAGAATTTATTCAAAATGCTTCTTCTAATAAATATGTGGAAAATTCAGCGTTTGATTTTGCATCAGAAGCTACTATGATGATACATCCGTTTAATTTTTTAGTTTGGGTTATTGGGTTGGGCTTTTTTCTTTTTCACCGGAATGGAAAGAAATATAGATTGGTAGGGATAATTTTTCTTACGGTTTTCCTGATTCTGGTATCTAACAAAACGAGTAAAGCCGAATATTTGGCACCTGCTTTTCCTATGCTATTGGCAGGAGGAGCAGTATTGATTGGGAAATGGATTAATGAAAAACTTGCCTGGGCTAGAACCGCAATAGTCTTTTTAATAGTTGTAGGAGG
The DNA here is from genome assembly GCA_946886805.1 of uncultured Flammeovirgaceae bacterium. Next base: position 698 of record CAMPJM010000299.1, read on the forward strand.
TGTTTTGACTGCTCCTTTGGTTGTGCCTGTACTCCCGGTAGAGAAGTATATAGGCTATGCAAAGGCTTTGGGGGAAGAACCATCTACTTCAGAAAAAAAAGAAGTGGGACCTTTACCACAATTTTATGCGGATATGCATGGTTGGAAAAATATGGCCATTGAAGTTTCAAGGGTATACGAAGGGTTATCCGATGCTGAAAAGAAGAATAGTGTTGTTTTTGGTCAGAATTATGGCGAAGCTGGAGCAATAAATTTTTATCGTAGAAAATATCCCCTTCCTCGTGCCATCAGTGGCCATAACAATTATTGGATCTGGGGTCCAGGAGAAATTTCTAAAGACATAGTGGTCATAATCTTAGGAAGCAATTTGAAGGATAATTCAAAAATATTTGAACAAGTAGAACAAAAAGGAACAGTTGTTTGCAAATATGCGATGCCCTATGAAAGCAACTTACCAATTTTCGTAGCTAGAAACCCTAAGGTATCTTTAGAAGAAATCTGGCCTGAACTAAAACATTACGATTGATATGTTGTGAAGTAGTTTTATGATAATTCTATGAAGGTATATAAACTACCTTTTTGGTTTCAAAAAAATCTTCTTCAAAAAAATCTGACAGGTTAAATAACTGGTATTTTACTTTTGCTTCGGAAAGCTCTTCTTTTAGATCTCCTCCTTTTAAATACAAGATTCCGTTTTTAAGATAAGGAATTTCCCCCTCGTTAAATTTCTTTTCTTCGATCGGTAAACTATCTTTAATTTTTCCTTTTACCCAACTTTGAAATTCTGCCATTCTGGTAACCGCTCTGCTTACCACAAAATCGTACTTTTTGGACAATTCTTCCGCCCTGGCTTTTTCTGCTATCACATTAGTAAGCTGAAGCCCCTTTGCGATTTGCTTCACTACTGTTATTTTCTTGCCGATGGAATCTACCAGGTGAAATTGAACATTAGGAAATAAGATGGCTAAGGGAATTCCTGGAAAACCACCTCCTGTACCCACGTCTAAAACGGTAGCGTCATCTTTAAACGACGTTACTTTGGCGATTCCCAAAGAATGCAGCACATGTTTTACATACAGCTCGTCAATATCCTTTCTGGAAATCACGTTGATTTTAGAATTCCACTCTTTATAAAGCCCTTCCATCTGTTGAAACTGCTTTTTTTGAGTTGAATTAATCTCAGGAAAATATCGGTAAATAATATCTGAATTCAAGAATTTGCTTTAACTAAAAAGGTTAAATGTTAGCTCGTAGATTGCCCATTTGATTATAACCCTATAGCTGGCATTTCTCGCCTACACTGCTACAATTTATAATCCAATCACTTAATCTGTTGCGATACTTCAGAAATTTGTAATTTGTAATTTCTAATCTATAATCCGTAATCTCTAATCCATAATTTCTAAATATGGTCTTCCTTTCCTTTCACCAAATCGTACATCAACTCACGGGCTCTATGCAATTGTGCTTTTACAGTACCCAAAGGAGCATCAAGTTCCTTTGCAATTTCATCATAAGATAGTTCGTCGAAATATCGCAGTCTTACAAGTCTCTGATACTTTGGCGGAAGCTTGGTGACAAAAATGCGGATTAACTCGATCTTTTGACTTTTAATCGCTTCTTCCTGGGGATCAAGGTTGTGGTCTTCAACATCAATATTGACAGAATCTCCATTATCATTTTTGAAGGAAGTATTTAAACTAAAAGTTTCCAGTTTCTTTTTTCTGATAAAATCTATAGCATTATTGGTAGCAATCCGAAAAAGCCAGGTGCTAAAAGTATAATCTTTCTTGAAGCGGTGGAGGTTTTTAAAAGCTTTAGCAAAAGCCTCTATGGTAAGATCTTCCGCATCATCAACATTTCGCACCATTTTTAACACCATATGATATACAGGTTTTTTGTATCGCTTCATTAGCTCCCCATAGGCCTGTTCATCATTAGCAAGTGTTGCCGCATCGATTAGTTTAAAATCCTCTAATGCTTTTTCTGAAAATTGTTTATTTAATTCCATTTAATATCTCTTGAAGCAAGTGCGGAAATGCCAGTTGCAATATAGTACATCACATATAAAACATCTAACAAAGGTAAGGCCCAGAGTTGGACTTTGTCGCCTAACTTTTTAGAAGCTTTATAAAATATAAAATACTGAACCGCAATCCTCAATACAAAACCCCCAACTACAAAGTAAGGTTCCTGCCATAATATCAGTAGCACAATAAACGCTACCCAAAAGAAAAATTGAGACAAAAATAACAAACTTAGCCTGACCCTATCTTTTAGCCTATAATGTTTGCCTACAGAGAGGTGCCTTTTCTTTTGCTTAAAATATTCTTTCCAGGTTTTCTTTGGTTCACTAAAAACAATACTCTCTGACCCTATAACTACTCCGGTATTCTCATTTGAAGCATTCTTGTTAACAAACAGGTCATCATCGCCACCAGTTATATTCAAATGATCCTTAAATCCTTTTTTTTCTAAAAAGAAGGATTTTGAATAAGCAAGGTTTCTTCCGACGCCCATGTATGGTCTGCCCGCCAAAGCTAAAGACAAATATTGAATTGCAGTATATAATGTTTCAAACCGGATAAATAAGTTTAACAATCCTTTTGTCGGGGTATATTGCGAAAATCCTATTGCAATTTTCGTGCTGGAATTTAAAAATTCCTGTGACATGACAGAAATCCAGTTTGAGCTGGCGGGCATGCAGTCCGCATCCGTTAATAGCAAAGTGTCATAATCAGCAAGCTTTATTCCAAGAGCCAAAGCATATTTCTTACTATTGATGTGCGGCGGAGTATGGTCTATGTTTACTACTTTCAGATTTTTGATATTCTCCTTTTTGTTCGCTAAGAAACCTTTTGTTTCATCTGTCGACTTGTCATTGATAATGATTATCTCAAAGCGGTGAAAATTCTGCTGACATAAAGCAGGTATTAATTTTTGAAGATTCTCGTATTCATTTCTGGCACAAATAATGATACTCACCCCCGGGACATGATCATTGGGGCTAATTGGTTTTTTGCTTTTGAACCCTAACCGTGAAAAGAAAAATAGGTAGTAAAATAGTTGAAGAAATAAACATAGTGTAAATATGCCAATAATGCTGGTAGCAATCATTAAGGTATAAATTTTTTAAATTACAGGAGTGAGCAAATATAGCTTTAAAACAAGAATTATACTTCGCCTTGTCAGGTTTTAAAGAAGATTATACAATTAAGACAGAAGTACTTAAGTACAAATATCCCGTAATAATTGGATTCGCATAACGGTGGCAAATATTTAAGAAAAACCTGCTGTACTTTTTTTGGATTTTTTTGCTGCGGGCCAATTTTCCTCCTCATTATAGATTTATTTTCCCATAAAAATCTATAAAGGTTTCCCTCTTTCTGTATCTCTAAAGACTAAGGACTTTGAAACGATAAACAAAGAAACTTAAAAGTGATTTCGCCACTGTATTTTGTAGAAGTAGAAGTATATTTAAATAATAAAATTACTTTTGTTTCTTAATCGCGTTTCGAGCTAAATCAAAAGTTGGTTAGAAATGGAATACATTATTTTAAGAGGATTAATTAATGAGTTTTACCGTAGAAGCCCAGGATAATTTAAGTAAAGCAAGAGTTGGTAAATTTAAGACAGCACATGGTGTGGTCAACACACCTATTTTTATGCCGGTCGGGACCGCGGGCACTGTAAAAGCTGTACACCAAAGAGAAATAAAAGAAGACATCAATGCCGAAATAATTTTAGGAAATACCTATCATTTATATTTGAGACCCGGCTTGGATATTGTGGAGAGAGCAGGAGGGCTTCATGGTTTCATGGGCTGGGATCGCCCTATTTTAACAGATAGCGGCGGCTATCAGGTGTACTCACTAGCTGAAACTAGAAAAATTAAAGAAGAGGGTGTTACCTTTAAGTCCCATATAGATGGCTCAAAACACGTTTTCTCACCAGAGCGTGTCATGGATATTCAAAGAGTAATTGGCGCGGATATTATGATGGCTTTTGATGAATGTACTCCATACCCCTGCGATTATGAATATGCCAGAAAGTCTATGGATATGACGCATAGGTGGTTAAAAAGATGCTGCGATCACTTTGATAGTACCTCAGGAAAATATGGTTACGAGCAACACCTTTTCCCCATAGTTCAGGGGAGTACCTACAAAGATTTAAGAAAGCAGTCGGCAGAAACTATTGCTTCATTCGACCGTGTTGGAAATGCTATCGGTGGCCTCTCGGTAGGGGAGCCAGCTGAAATGATGTATGAAATGACCGAACTAGTCTGTGATATACTGCCAGCAGATAAGCCAAGGTACCTGATGGGCGTGGGAACTCCCGCAAACATACTGGAGTGCATAGCATTGGGAGTAGACATGTTTGATTGTGTAATGCCTACCAGAAATGCAAGAAACGGAATGCTGTTCACTACAAATGGCATTATGAATATGCGGAATGAAAAATGGAAGGATGATTTTAGCCCTATCGATGATAATTTGGGAGGTTATGCAAGTTCTTTTTATTCAAAGGCTTATTTAAGACATTTAATTTCCAGTAAAGAAATTCTTGGCGCACAAATTGCGAGTATTCATAATCTTTCCTTTTATCTTTGGTTGGTAAGGCAGGCGCGCGAACATATTATAGCGGGAGACTTTACCGATTGGAAGAATAAAATGGTCGTTAAACTCATGACGAGGCTATAGTGAAGGTACAATAACAATATTTAACCCGTTGTGTGAATTAAGTGAGGTTGATGAAAATCATTGAAAATTAGGCCATTTACTCCTCTCTTTTTAGGAGAGGGCAAGGGTGAGGTTAAATAAAATACTAATTTTCAATGATTTTTAATTTTTAAATTTTGATTTCAAACAACGAGTTTATTTATTGCTTGCCGATTAATAAGATTAGCATTAATGAAGATTATTGATTTTTAAATTCTA